>JAJTHX010000091.1 GCA_021300125.1 Betaproteobacteria bacterium
GTGGCCTTTGAACGCGCGCAGCTGCGCGGCAAGACACCCTGACTCGGTTACCGGCTTCAGCCATAAAAAAGGCTGCCCGCGGGCAGCCTTTTTTGCTGGCGCGGTCCCGCTTCAGACCGCGACGTACTGCAGGCGCTTGACCTTGTCCATGTTGGTGCCTTCGATGCGGATCAGGCTGGTCGGCCCGCCGCGCTTGGGCGAATGCAGGTCGCCTTCGTTGTAAACGTGGGCAATGCCGGGCGTCAGCTTGTAGCTGCGGGTCTGGCGCACCTGGCCCGGCACATCGTGTGTGGCGGGCTTGAGCAGCTCGTAATCGCGCATCTCGGTTTCGCCGCGCGCCTGGCCGTAGATCGCCCAGGAATGCGCGTGGTCGTGCGGCGGGCTGATCTTCGCGCCCTCATAGTTGTGGGCAAGGATGCAGAAGCCGAATTCGGGATCTTCATACAGGATCTTGCGCTCGCCCACTGTGGCATCAATGTTCTTGTCGATGAACGCCTGATCCTTCAGCGCCTCCTGCAGCAGCGCCGCCAATTTCGCGCGGCCCGCGGGTCCCGGTTCGGCCTTGATCAGGTCGTGGCAGCGGCTGGCGAATTGTTCGAGTGTGTAGCCCATGATGTCCTCCTGAAAAGTCTGCGATGCGGGACCATTGTGCCGCAGCCGCCGTCACCACGGAAGGCCCGCGGTTTGCGCCGGGTCAACAAACCTCGCGCGGATGACCGCATTGCGGAATACGCGCCCGGTCAGCGCCGCAGGCGGAGATAGATTTCCGGCAGCTTGTTGGGCAGGCTGTTGATGTGGTCGAGCACGAGGTAGTGCCCGGGGCCGAAGATCTGCGGCAGGTACTGGTTGGCCATGGTGTCCACGGTCACGCAGAAGGGATGCACGCCCTTGGCCACGGCCTCCTTCACCGCCATCCGCGTGTCTTCGTGCAGGTAGCGGCGGTCGCCGCCGTCGTCGTAGTCCTCTGGCCGGCCGTCGGAGAGCAGCAGCAGCAGGCGGCGGCGGCTTTCGACCCCCTCGAATGACGCGGTGGCATGGCGGATCGCCGCACCCATGCGCGTGGCAAGACGCCCCGACATGCCGCCGATCTGGGCACGGATGTCGTCACTCATCGCCTCGTTGAAATTTTTCAGGTTGTAATAGCTGACGTTGTCGCGGTACTTGGAGCAGAAGCCGGCGATGGAATAGGCGTCACCCACCTCCTCCATGCTCTCGGCAAACAGCAGCACGCCGGCGCGGATGCGGTCCACCAGGCGGCCACCGCCCTCGGGCAGGTGCTGCATGATGGATGTGGACATGTCGGCCAGCAGCGTCACCGCGACTTCGCGCTGGCGGATTTCGCGGCGCTTGTAGATGGTGGGCCGCGGCGAGCGGCCGGCGCGCTTTTCGGCGACATAGGCGACCACGGCATTGAGGTCCATATCATCGCCGTCGAGCTGTTGCGTGAGCGGCGCTGCGCGCGTCGGCTTCTGTGCCTGGATCGCCTTTTTCAGGCGCTTGAGCGCAAGGGCGTACTGGCTCATCAGGCGGTTGGTCTCGGTCATGTTCGACTCGGCAAGCCGCTTTTCCTGCACCCAGCTCCAGTTGCGCTTGTAGCGCGACTCGCGGTAATCCCACTCCGGATACGGAATGCCCTTGTCGCTGCTGCCGTGGTTGGGACCTTCCTGCTCGCTCTTGCCCGAGGCCCGGGCGGCCTGGCCGGAGGAGTCACCGTAGCTCGGCACTTCCTGCTTTTCGCCGTCCTCGCCCTGCTCGCCCGATTCGGCGTTCTTCGGCGCCTCGGTTTCCTCGCCGCCCTCCTCGCCCTGCTGGCTCTGCTGGTCGGTGCCGGGCTGCTGCTGCTGGGATTGGTCGTCGGTCTCCTGCGGATGCGCCATGCGCATCGCGTTGGGACTGCGGCCCGGCAGGTAGGCGAGGTGGAAGGCCTCGAGGTCGGTCACTGCCGGCAGATCGCTGCCGGAATAGAGCTTCACGGCGGCGCGCCAGGCATCGGCAACACTGGCGCCGGGTTCGAGCAGGCTCGCGAAGCGCGGATCGGCGCGGCCCGCGGCGGCGATCTCGATGCTTTCGAGCGCGAGGTCAAAGTACGGTGCGGTTTCGGCATGGCGCACGCCGAGTGCTCGCGCGGCGCGCGCCAGGCGGCGCAGGTAGTTGGGCACGCTGCACTGGACCGCGGCATCCACGCGCAGGTCTTCGCAGATGTCGAAGATCAGCTGGAAGCGCAGCGCGTCCTCGCCGTAGCGCAGGAACAGCGGCGCCCAGGACACCGCGCCGGCCTTGGGAAAATCCAGCCCGGCTTCCAGGAACATCTCTTCCATGCCGGCGCGGTCGAAGGTACGCGCGCGCATGTGGCCGGCGGTATGCAGCAGCGCGAGGATGGCCTCCTCGCGATCGGCCATCACCGCCGGGAAATAGATGGTGCGGCCGTCGGTCTCGATGAAGGGGCGACCCTTTTCCGGCGACCAGGTGCTTTCGCGCAGATCGAATTCGCCGCCGAACCACACGTCGAGCAGCATGCCGAGCAGGCGGTTGCGGTCGGTCAGGCGGTAGCCCGGCAGGTGCTCGAGCAGCATCGACAGGCTTTCCTCGGACTCGAGGCGGAAATAGGCTTCGCCGCGGGTACGCCCCGTCTGCAGGATGTCGGCGCCGCGCGAGGCCCAAGGCAGGATCGCCTGCGCACCGAGCAGGTTGCGCACGCGGATCGCGCCGCCCAGGCAGGTGCCGAGCATCAGCTTGCGCGATTCGTAGAGTTCTTCAGCGGGGGCCAGCAGCTGTTCGATGGCGGTGATGCCGCCCTGGCGACCGGCGAGATCGATCACCGGCGTGGTGAAGTAGGCAGCACCGCTTTCAATCTGGCGCACGCACCAGGCAAAGCCAAGTTCCGCCCAGCGTTTCTCGCCGGCGTGGCCGAGCGCGCCGTAGGCGCCGGCGACATTGGCCATGAAGCCTTCGAGCGCGCGCCAGGACGCGCGCCACTGCATGAAGGCGAGTGCCTGCCCGGTCCAGGGCAGCACTTCCTCGGACACCTGTTCCGCCTCGCGGCTGCCGCGGATGAAGGCGAGTCCGGCCTCGCGCTCGAAACCGAGCAGCGCGCGGCAGGCGGCAAGCCAATGCAGGGTGTCGGCTTCGCCATGGGGGGCGATTTGCGGCAGCACCGACTCGATCTCGCGGTGCGCCGCGGCGCTCAGCACCTGCAGCTCGGCCAGGGACTGGTCGATGGCGGGGGTATGTTTCATTGAGGCGAGGCTGGTGTTTCTTTGAAGTGAATGATGCTGAATCGTTGAAACTCAACCGTCATTCCGGCGAACGCCGGAATCCAGTGAATACGGTTAGAACCTCTGGATTCTGGCTCGCCCCCCAAGGGGACTTCCGCTGGGGCGCGCTTCGCTTGGCCGCAATGACGTCGTGACGATCAGGCAAAGTGCGCGTTGACGATTTCCATCAGCGCATCCGCCAGCTCAAGGTCGTCGGTGATCGGGTTGACCATCGCCACCTGGCAGGCCGACACCGGATCAAGGCCGGCGGCGATCATGCTCGCGGCATAGACCAGCGCGCGGGTCGAAGTCGATTCCTCGAGGCCGTGGTCCTTCAGCAGCCGCGCCTTGCGGCCGATGGCCACCAGCTGCTGCGCAATCTCGGGCTTGGTGCCCGGCACCTCGTTGACCAGCACCTTGCGCTCGACCTCCTCCGAGGGAAAGTCGAAGTTGATCGCGATGAAGCGCTGCTTGGTCGAGGGCTTGAGGTCCTTCAATACGGTCTGGTAGCCGGGGTTGTACGAGATCACCAGCATGAAATCCTCGTGGGCGTCGATCTCGACGCCCTTTTTCTCGATGGCGAGCTTGCGGCGGTGGTCGGTCAGCGAGTGGATGACCACGGTGGAGTCGGTGCGCGCTTCGACGATCTCGTCGAGGTAACAGATCGCGCCGGCCTTCACCGCGCGGGTGAGCGGGCCGTCCTGCCACACGGTCTCGGAACCCTCGAGCAGAAAACGGCCGACGAGGTCGGAACTGGTCAGGTCTTCGTGGCAGGACACGGTGACCAGCGGGCGCTTGAGCTGAAACGCCATGTATTCCAGAAACCGCGTCTTGCCGCAGCCGGTCGGCCCCTTGAGCATCACCGGCAGGCGGCGCTTGTAGGCGGCCTCAAAAATCGCCACCTCGTTGCCCTGCGGCTGGTAATAGGGAGGAGCTTCGCCGACTTGCGGCGCCTGGACGATGTCGTGCTCGACGCCGCGCTGGCGTGCTGCTGCGGTTTTCATTGCGGATTCCGGAAAAGTGGGATGAACGGAAGAGAAAAACGGACTGCGAGTAATACACCAAATGCACCGGCGCTGTCACGGCACCGGCTGGCCGCGCCCCGGATGTGCGCAGCGGCGCCAGACCGCGACAAGGGTATTGAAGACTTCGGGGACCTGCAGGCGGTAAATTTATAACACATTGTTTTTATTGATTTTTTTGCCGCCTTCGCCGCTGTTCTTCCGGCTTCGGCAACCGGCAGCGGCGCCGTAACGGGCCGCCCGTTGCACACGATACGGACATTGCATGCGCATCGTGGTGGCGGCTGGCTATGATGCGCTTCCCCATCGCATACCGGAGCCTTCCATGTCCCGCGTCACCACCCGCCTGCGCGCCCTCGTCAAGGCCGGCAAATTCCTCGAACTGCCCGCGGTGCACGATCCGCTGACCGCGAAACTTGCTGAAAGCGTTGGCTTCAAGACGCTCTACAACGGCGGCTTTGTCACCGGCGGCAGCACCACCATCAGCGAACCGCTGCTGACCATGAACGAGCAGCTCACGGTGGGCGGCAACATCGCCAAGGCGGTGGACATCCCGGTGGTGATGGATGCGGGTGCGGGCTGGGGCGAGCCGCTGCACACGATGCGCACCGTGCGCGAGTGCATCCGCGCCGGCATCGCCGGCATCCACATCGAGGACCAGCTGTTTCCGAAACGCGCGCATTACCATACCTATGTCGCGCACAACATCCCGTTCAACGAGTTCCGCGACAAGATCCGCCTCGCCTGCGAGCAGCGCGACCGCAGCGACAAAGACTTCGTCATCATCGCGCGCTCCGACGCCTGCCGCGAGCAGGGCTACAAGGAAGCGGTGAAGCGGATGCTGATGTCCAGGGACCAGGGTGCCGACATGGGCCTGATTTTCCCGCGCACGCCGGAGGAAACCAGGCGCGCGCCGAAGGACTGCAAGCTGCCGATGATCTACGTGCAGAGCCGCGGCAACCGCGACGGCCGGCCGCTCTACTCCTTCCGCCAGCTCGAGGACATGGGCTACGCCGGCAGCATCGACGCCATCCTCTCGGTGGGCGTGCAGTTCCATTTCATGCGCAAGGCGCTGCTCGAACTGCGCAAGACCGGCGACTACACCGGCATCTCGACCACCGACTACATCACCGCGCGCAAGCAGATTGAAACGCTGATCGGGCTGGAGGAGTATTACAAGATCGAGGAGGCAACGGTCGAGAAGATGTACCGCAAGGAGAATGCGAAGAAGAAGCGCTGAACGCCCTCGGATATCCCGCGGGTATCAGCAACCGCGCTGGTGCAGCTGCGACCGGGCCGTATTGTTGAGCACTTCACTGCCGCCCTGCGCGGCGCGACGGATCTGCTCGCAGCTCGCGCGCTCGGCGTAGATCACCGCCACCGCGAGGAAATGCTCGGGCTGCTCCCAGGCCGCGAGGCGGTCGAACAGCGGTTTCGGCGTCGCGGGATTGCGCACCAGTTCGGCGAGCACGAAGGTCTGGTAGAGACGGTATTCAATATCGCTGCGGAAATCCGCGCGCTTTACGCCGCCCAGGCGCTCGGCGATGCCCGGCGTGATGCGCGGATTGCCGGCAAGCCCGGCCACACGCTCGTAACCCAGTGGTCCGGCAGCGATATCCTCCAGCAGTGACAGTGGCGCATTGGGATTGGCGCCGACCAGTGACACCAGGTAGTGCCCGGCACCGGCCTTGACGATGGCGGTGAGCAGGTTGGGCGGCGTCGCCGGATTCTTCGCCAGCGCCTCGACCACATCCTCGCTCCACAACGGCACGCGGCGCTTGCTGACCTCGATCAGCGCCTGCGGCGAAGCGGAAGGATCGGAGGCGATACCCATGGCGTCGCGATACAGCCAGTACGCGCCGCCCCAGCCCGTGCCCGCAACCACGATCGCCGCAGCCAGCAGAAGCCGCGGCCAGCCGCCGCTGAGGCATCCGGCACGCCAGTCGGCAACGGTGAAAAACACGTAGGCTGCGGCGCAGGCCAGCGCGGCGGCAATGCCGCCGTACACCGGCACGAAGAGCAGCCCGATGGCAGCGGTTGAATTCGTCGCAGTGAAGACGGCGTGAATCACCCAGGCGGCACCGGCCATGAAAGCGGCCGTGGCCACGAGAAGGTAGTGCTGTCTGCGGGTCAATGCCATGGTGATCGCGGGCCTGGAGGCAACTCAGTGGAGCATAAAACAAAAGCCGGGGGAAACCCCCGGCTTCGACCGATGCTCAATGATGCAGTGGTTATTTCTTCTTGACCGCCTTTTTGGCAGGCGCTTTTTTCGCCGGCGCTTTTTTGGCAGCCGCCTTTTTCGGCGCCGTTTTTTTCACCGCGCTTTTAGTTGCCGATTTTCCCTTCGCCTTGCCGCCCAGTGCCTCCTTCGCCGCCTCGCGCCCGGCGATGCGGCCGAACACGGCGCCCGACATCAGGCCGGTGCCCAGCGGGTAGTTGTAGTGGAACAGGCCGCCTACCATCTCGCCGGCGGTGTAGAGGCCGGGGATCGGCTTCCAGCCGGTGGAGATGACCTGCGCCTGCTTGTTGATCTTGAGACCACCGAAGGTGAAGGTGATGCCGCCGGTGACAGGCCACGACACATAGGGCGGGGTGTCGAGCTTCTGCGCCCAGTTGGTCTTCGGCGGGTCGATGCCCTCGGTGTGCAGGCCGTCAAGCACTGCGGCATTGAAGGGTCCGCCGCGGCCGCAGGCCTCGTTGTATTCGCGCAGGGTCTTCATCGCCTGCTCGTGGTCAACGTTGAGCTGCTTCACCAGCCCTTCCAGCGTGTCCGACTTGAAGGGCTCGCTGGTGGAATAGCGCGGCTCGAGCAGGTGCATGGTCTTGGCATCGAAGATCTGGTAGACGAGGCTCTTCGGCTGCTTGAGGATCAGGCCGCCGTATTTGGCGTAGGTGAAGGCCTGGAAATCCACGCCCTCGTCGATCCAGCGCTTGCCCTCGACGTTGATCATCACGCCGTAGGGATAGGACAGGCGGTTGGTCTTGTCGGTGAGTTCCTTCTTGCCGTAGTCGGGCGCGCTGGCGACGATGGGCGTGGCGTGGCAGCCGCCCCAGTGGCCCCAGGGCATCGCGCCGGCCTCGATCGCCATGCGCAGGCCGTCGCCGTAGTTGAAGTTGGAGCCGCGCACCTTGGCGTGGCCCCATTCCTGGCCGAGGTAGTGCGTACGCCACGCGGGGTTGGTTTCGAAGCCGCCGCAGGCGAGGATCACCGTGCGCGACTTCA
>JAJTHX010000390.1 GCA_021300125.1 Betaproteobacteria bacterium
ACGCTCGAAGGTCGCGCTGTTCGCGATCGACGAGGCGCACTGCGTGTCGCAGTGGGGACATGATTTCCGCCCCGAATACCTGCAGCTGTCGGTGCTGCACGAGCGCTTTCCCGGCATTCCTCGCATCGCACTGACCGCCACCGCCGATCCGCAGACCCGCGGCGAGATCATCAGCCGCCTCGCGCTCGAAGACGCACGGGTGTTCATCTCCAGCTTCGACCGGCCGAACATCCGCTACACCATCACCGACAAGCAGGATGCGCGCAACCAGCTGCTGCACTTCATCCGCGACGAGCATGCGGATGAGGCCGGTATCGTCTACTGCCTGTCACGCAGTAAAGTGGACGAGACCGCGGCATGGCTGGTGTCGCACGGCATCAACGCGCTGCCGTATCACGCCGGGATGGATGCGCCCTCGCGGTCGGCCCACCAGCAGCGCTTCCAGCGCGAGGACGGTATCGTCATCGTTGCCACCATCGCCTTTGGCATGGGCATCGACAAGCCCGACGTGCGTTTTGTCGCCCACCTCGACCTGCCGAAAAGCATCGAGGCCTACTACCAGGAAACCGGGCGCGCCGGCCGTGACGGCCTGCCCGCCGATGCCTGGATGGCCTATGGCCTCGGCGACGTGGTGCAGCAGCGACGGATGATCGACGAATCGCAGGGCAGCGAGGAATTCCGCCGCGTGTCCACGGTCAAGCTCGACGCGCTGCTCGGCCTGTGCGAGACCGCCGGCTGCCGCCGCGTTCGGCTGCTCGAGTATTTCGGCGAAGCCTCGGAGCCCTGCGGCAACTGCGATACCTGTCTCGAGCCGCCCCGCACCTGGGACGCCACCGAGGCGGCGCAGAAAGCCCTGTCCTGCATTTACCGCACCGGGCAGCGTTTCGGCGCGGTGCACCTGATCGATGTGCTGCGCGGACGCGCCACCGAACGCGTCGCGCAATGGGGCCATGATCGCCTGCCGGTGTTCGGTGTCGGTGCCGACATTGACGAGGCGTCGTGGCGCAATGTGTTCCGCCAGCTGGTGGCACTGGGTTTTGCAGCGCCCGACCACGCGGCCTACGGCGCACTGCAGCTGACCGAGGCCAGTCGCGCAGTGCTCAAGGGTGAACAACGCGTGGCCATGCGCGAGCTGCAGCCGCGGAAAGGCCGGCTGGCAAAGACTCGCGGCGCTGCAAAGGCTGCGGTCGCCGGCGATGCCGGATTGCTCGACCGGCTCAAGGCCTGGCGCCTGGAGCAGGCGCGCGCGCAGGCGGTGCCAGCCTATGTGATCCTGCATGACCGCACCCTGGCCGAGATCGCCAGCCTGCGTCCCCCGGATATCGGGGCGCTGTCCGGAATCAGCGGCATCGGCACAAAAAAACTCGAACGCTACGGCGACGCGCTGCTGCGCATCATCGGGGGTGATGAGGCTGGCAGTGGCGCGGAAACGCAGCCAGGAGTAAGTTAATGCCACGGCGGGCATCACCACCCATAACATCAGCGTCGCGCCGCTTTCGGGAGGAACCATGAAGCACACCATCGCCAGTCTGGCTGCCGCATTCGTACTGTTTTTCGCCGCGTTGCCGGCCCAGGCCCAGAACGTCAGGATCACGCCGGTCGGTTCGCACCCCGGAGAGCTTTGCGCCAATGACCGCGCCCTCATTTTCGAGGACCCGAGCGGCGTACGCTTTCTCTACGACCCGGCGCACAACGTCACCGGCGGCGATGACCCGCGGCTCGGCGACATCCACATGGTGCTGCTCAGCCACATGCACGGCGATCATCTCGGTGACCTCAAGCTCGCCGCGCCCGGCGCTGGCAGCTGTGCCAATTCGCAGCGCGTGCCCGCAACGAACTCGACCACCGCCGAAGTGGCTGCCGCCAAAAACGCCGCGCTGGTGATGACCCGCGCGATGAGCGGTTTTGTCGGCAGCCGGGTGCAGGCCATTATCGGCGGCAAGCCAGTGGAGTTTTGTCCGCAGACCGCGGGCGTGACCACCGTGCCGGTGGCCACCGTCTGTGCCTCGCAGACCGATCTGGGTGGCGTATTCATCGCCCGCACCGCCAATGCCGAGCGCGGCGTGGAAATCAGCATTGTCCATGCTTCGCATGTGAACAATGCGCCACCCGAGCTGCTCTCCGAGGCGCAGCGTTCCGCGTTCAAGGCCGACGGCATGGTGTTCGAATATGGTCCCGCCACCGGCTTTGTCGTCCGCTTCAGCAACGGGCTGACTGCCTATCTGTCCGGTGATACCGGCATCCACAGCGAGATGAAGACCGTCGTCAACGAATTCCACAAGGCCAACCTCGCGGTGCTCAACCTCGGCGTGAATCCCGGCATCTTCGTTTCCGGCGCGCACGCCATCAACGAGCTGATCCGGCCGGCCTCGGTGATCCTGACCCACGTCAACGAGCCTGCCACCGAAGGCGGCAAACTGCGCCCGATCTCGCGCACCGCGGCACTGATGAAGCAGATCAGGCCGCCCGCGCACCTCGCAATCAGCGGGCGCACCATGGAGTTCGACGGCCGCGGCCGCTGCGTTTCAGGCTGCACACCCTGATGCGGCGCTCCTGAACAATACGGCCTGCCCGATCAAAGGGGGGTGCAATCAGGCTACACCCTCGACGATGCGCAGGTCGCGCACCACCACGCCATCCTCCAGTTCCTTCAGCGCTGCCTGGTAGGCGGGCGTTTCGTGTGCGGAATGCGCCTGCGCCAGGCTGTCGAACTCGATCACCACCACCCGCTGCTCAATGCCCGCCTCATAGCCTTTGGTCGCCATGCCCCGCACCAGGAAACGTCCGCCATGCGCCTGTACCGCTGCCAGTGCCACCGCCGCATAACGCTTGAACGCTTCGCTGTCGCGGATTTCACGGTAGGTCACGACCCAGTACGCCTTCGCCATCGCCTGCTCCTCCGGTGGATGCCCTCAAGCCTTCGACGATACCGCGGTCGCGGTCATAATCCGGAACCTGCGCTGCATCACGCGGCGGCCGGGTGTATGTTGCTACGAATTGACGGATGAGCCGCTGGCCTGACAGCCACTGCACAGCGGACCCGCTGCCGGAGGAGAACGCCCATGCCGATCACGATCTGTCCCGTGACCCCTGATTTTGTCGCCGAAATCGGCGATGTCGATTTGTCAAAGCCGTTGTCAGGCGAAGACTTCGCCGCGATTCAGCAGGCGTTATGGACATACGCCGTACTGGTGTTCCCACAGCAGCAGCTGACCACCGACCAGCAGCTGGCGTTTTCCGAACGCTGGGGCCCGGTGGAGAAGGAGCGAACGCTGGATCCCAAGGCGACACCGACGCGCTACAGCGGCGCGTTCTCTGACATCTCCAACCTCGCCGCTAACGGCCAGATCTGGGGTGAGGACAGCCGCCAGCGCATGTACAAGGCCGGCAATAAACTGTGGCACACCGACAGTTCCTTCAAGCGCCTGCCCAGCCTGTGTTCGCTGCTCTATGCGGAGACTGTGGTGCCGATTGGTGGCCATACCGAATTTGCCGACCAGCGCGCGGCCTACGATGCGTTGCCCGCGGCGACGAGGAAACAGCTGGAAGGCCTCATCGCCGAGCACTGGATTGCCACCTCTCGCCGGCGCAGTGGCTTTCATGATTTCAACGAGGATGAACAGAAGCG
>JAJTHX010000200.1 GCA_021300125.1 Betaproteobacteria bacterium
GACGGCGCGGCGATGGTGGCGACCGCCTTCGCCTCGGGGATCCGGCCTGCGGCCGCGAGGATCGCGGCGCCGCCGAGGCTGTGGCCGATCAGGATCGCCGGCGCACCGTGGTGCGCGCGCAGCCAGTCGGCCGCAGCGACCAGATCAGCCACATTGGAACTGAAATCGGTGTTGGCGAAATCGCCGTCGCTGGCGCCGAGCCCGGTGAAATCGAAACGCAGCACCGCGATGCCCTGCTCGGCCAGCGCGGCGCTGATGAAACTCGCGGCGCGGCTGTCCTTGGAACAGGTGAAGCAGTGCGCGAACAGGGCATAGGCGCGCGGCGGCAGCAACGGCATGTCGAGCCGCGCTGCAAGTTCGGCGCCGAGGGCGCCGGGGAAGCGGATGGACAGTGCGGGCATTGGATTGAGGTGCCGAATGCGGAGTAATGAATGATGCGCGCTAACGATCTGCGCCGGGGGAAATGTTCAACACTTTGTTTTTATTGATTTATTTCATTATGGCCCGGGGAAGCTTTGCCGATCAGACGCAGGTTATGGGTCAACCACCGAGATAACGCCGCCGCAGGTGCGCCTGGAAATGCGCCGGGTTCAGTGCCTCGCCGCTCGCACGCTGCACCAGCTCCGGCGTGGTCCAGCGGCAGCCCTGCGACCAGATGAACTCGCGCTGCCAGTCGAACACCGGCGCGAGTTCGCCGACGGCGATGCGCGCGTCGAGGCCGGGTGTGGCGCGGCGGATCACCCCAAACCACTGCGCGGCATACATCGCGCCCAGCGTGTAACTGGGAAAGTAACCAAAGGCGCCCTCGGTCCAGTGCACATCCTGCAGGCAACCGTCCTTGTGGTTACCCGTCGTATCGAGGCCGAGCAGCGCCTGCATCTTCTCCGCCCACAGCGCGGGTATGTCCTCGGGCTCGATCTCGCCCTCGACCAGCGGCCGCTCGATTTCGTAGCGCAGGATCACATGCGCCGGATAGGTCACCTCGTCGGCATCGACCCGGATGAAGCCGGGTTTCACCCGGGTCCACAGCCGGTAGAGGTTGTCGGCATCAAAGGCGGGCTGGTCGCCGAAGTATTTTCTGAGCAGCGGCGAAAGCAAGCCGACGAAGGGCCGGCTCCTCGCCAGCTGCATTTCGCAGGACAGGCTCTGGCTTTCATGCAGGCCATAGGAGCGCGCGGTGCCCAGCGGCTGGCCCAGCCAGTCGCGCGGCAGGTTCTGTTCGTAGCGCGCGTGGCCGGTCTCGTGGATGGTGCCGAGCAGGCTGCGCGCAAAATCATCCTCGCTGTAACGGGTGGTGAGGCGCACGTCCTCGGGCACGCCGCCGCTGAAGGGGTGCGCGCTTTCGTCAAGCCGCCCCGCCTCGAAGTCAAACCCGAGCAGCGCCATCACCTCGCGGTTGAGCGCGCGCTGCGCCGCCACCGGAAAGGGGCCGCGCGGCACAGTGATGCGGTCCTGCGCCTGTTTCTGCTGTGCATCCTGGAGCAATCCGGGCAACCACTGCCGCACTTCGCCGAAAATGCGGTCGATGTCAGCCGCACGCACGCCGGGCTCGAAGCGGTCCATCAGCGCGTCGTAACGCGTGAGCCCGCTGTCCTCGGCCAGCAGATGCGCCTCCTCGCGCGCCAGGTTCACCACCGGCCGGAAATTCTCTAGAAAGCCCTTCCAGTCGTTCTCCGCGCGCTGGCTGCGCCAGGCGTGCTCGCACTTCGCGCCGGCCAGGGTCTTTTCCTCGACCAGCCGCCCGGGCAGCGCATTGGCATCGCGCCAGTCGCGGCGGATTTCGCGCAGGTTGGCCCGCGCGAGTTCATCCAGCGGTTCGGACTCGGCGGCGTTGATCAGTGTTTTCAGTTCAGGTGCGGTGCGCGTGCGGTGGATCAGCGCATGCAGTTCAGCCTCGGCCGCGGCACGCGCCGCGTTGCCCTTGGGCGGCATCATCGCGTTGCGGTCCCACCCGACGATCGAACCGAGGTGCTGGTAACGGTAGAGCCTCGTGTAGATGCGGGTCAGTTCGTCGTAGGCGGAAGTAGCCGAAGTCATGGGTCTATTCGCCGCGGATGTTGTTTTCACGGATAACCTGGCCCCAGCGGGCGACCTCGGACCTGACGTAGGCAGCGAACTGTTCGGGGGTGCTGCCGACCGGATCAGAACCCATGGCCACCAGCTTGTCACGCACATCGGGTGAATTCAGCGCCTTCACCACCTCCGCATTCAGCTTGGCGATGATCACGCGCGGTGTTTTCGCCGGGGCGAAAATGCCGTTCCAGGACATCGCCTCGTACCCGGTGACGCCGGATTCGGCGAGGGTGGGCAGGTTGGGCACTGCCGGTGCGCGCTTCGGGCTGGTCACCGCAATCGCCCTCAGCCGGCCGCCGTTGACATGCGGCAGCACGGCGAGGATGTTGTTGAAACTGATCTGCGTTTCGCCGCCGACAACCGCCTGGACCGCCGGACCCGACCCCTTGTAGGGCACATGGATCATGCGCACCTTGGTGATCGACTGGAACAGTTCAGCCGCAAGATGGCCGGAACCGCCGGATCCGGAGGAGGCGTAGGTCAGCTTGCCCGGCTGACCCTGCGCAAGCACGATCAGCTCCTTTACCGTCGTCACCGTCAGAGAGGGATGCAGCACCACCAGCATCGCCTGCCCGCTGGTCTGGGTGACCGCAATGAAATCGCGCACCGGATCGTAGGGAAGCCTGTTCATGTTCGGACTGATCGCGATCGAGCCGCTGGTGCCCATCACCAGCGTGTGGCCGTCGGGAATCGCGCGCATCGCAAGCTCGGTGCCGATGGCGCCGGACGCGCCGGGCCGGTTGTCGACCACCACCTGCCGCCCCCAGGCATCGGAGAGCTTGGCCGCAACCAGCCGCGCCACCACGCCGGAGCCGCCGCCCGGCGCATAGGGATCAATCAGCCGGATCGGGCGCTGCGGGTAACTCTGCGCTTCATGCTGCGACGCCTGCAATGGCGCCGCAGCGAGCAGTGCACACAACAGCAGGGTGGTAGTGGCGCTGACTGGGTGGATACGATGGCGGCTCATGTTCATGATGTTGTTTCCTCTGGGGGGGCCCGGATCCTGCCGGAGGGTTCGCGGCCTGCGATGCTAGACTCTGCGCGATCGGCCCGGTCGATCCGTTGCAGACACCATACCGCAATCGCGGCCGGCCGGCTCCGCCCAGTCCACAAAGAAGAATCACCGACATGACCGAACTGATCCGCCTCGGCGCCGCCGAAGCCGCCCGCCGCATCGCCGCCGGCACCCTCAGCGCCGAAGCATATGTGGCCGCCCATTTTGATCGCATCCGCAACCGTGACGGCGAGGTCCAGGCTTGGGTGCATTGTGACGCTGAAGCCGCACTCGCCGCGGCACGCTGCATCGACCGTGACAAACCGGGCGGACTGCTCGCGGGCATTCCCGTCGGCGTCAAGGATGTGATCGACACCGTGGACATGCCCACCGGCTGCAACTCGCCGATCTACCGCAATCATGTGCCGGTCGCCGATGCCGCCTGCGTGGCGCTGACGCGCGCAGCCGGCGGCATCGTGCTGGGCAAGACCGTGACCACCGAATTCGCCTCGCGCACCCCGGGGCCGACGCGCAACCCGCTGAACCTCGCGCACACCCCCGGCGGCTCCTCCAGCGGCTCCGCGGCAGCGGTGGCCGATTTCATGGTGCCGCTCGCCTTCGGCACCCAGACCGGCGGCTCAACGATACGGCCGGCCGCCTATTGCGGCATCACCGGCTACAAGCCGAGCTACGGCACGATCAACCGTGCCGGCCTGAAACAGCTGGCGGAATCACTGGATACCATCGGCGTGATGGCGCGCAGCGTCGAGGACTGCGCGCTGCTCACCCACGCCGTGTCAGCGCGTGCGATGCCCGACTTCGCCAACAGGCTGCCACGCCCGCCGCGCATCGGCCTGCTGCGCACCTCGCGCTGGCAGGATGCCTCGGCCCCGGCGCAGCAGGCACTGGAAGAGGCGGCAAAGCGCCTTGCCATGAAGGATGCCGGCGTACGCGAGGCGGAACTGCCGCCGGAATTCGACCACCTGCACGAAGACCAGGTGATGATCATGAATTTCGAGGCGGCGCGGGCGCTGGCCCACGAGCGCCTCACCGCGCCGCAGCTGCTGAGCGAGCACCTGCGCAACAAGCTGGCCGAATATGCCGTGAAACCGCGTGCCCTCTATGACGAAGCCCGGCACAGGGCCGCCGCCGCGCGCCTGCGTTACGCGGCAGTTTTCAACGACATTGATGTATTCCTGACCCCGAGCGCCCCCGGCGAGGCGCCAGTCGGCATCAGCGGCACCGGCAGCTCGCTGTTCAACCGCGCATGGACCCTGCTCGGCGCACCCTGCGTCACGGTACCGGCCGGGCATGGCCCGCAAGGCTTGCCACTGGCGGTGCAGGTCGTCGGGGCTTTCGATGACGACGAGCGGGTGCTGCGCTGCGCCGACTGGGTGCAGCGGATGCTGGACTGATTACGGCGGCGCTCAGGTGCCTTGATCCTCGAGCAGCGCCCTGATCTTTGGTTCGGGCTTCCAGTAGTTGGGACCCTTGAGGAATTTTCCGTTGGCGTCATAGATCGGCTTGCCATCGGCACCAAGCTTGCTCTCGTTGCTGTCCATGATGATGTCGAGCACGGCCTCCAGCGGCAGGCCGTATTTCAGTGCTTCCGAGCGGCAATAGACGATCACATCGCCAAGCAGGTCGGCAATCGCCGTCAGCACCTCGGCCGGCGCCGCGCCCTGCCTGGCCAGCGCCACGATGTCGTCGATCTCGTGCACCTCGTCCATCAGCGTGGCCTTGAATTTCTGCAGCCGCTCCGTGACATCGGCTGGCAGGGTCGGCTGCTGCGCGACGGGCAGTTTGTACATGGCGTTCATCGCGGCGATGCGTCGGGCAAAATCTACTTTCATTTCTCGCACGCTTTCTTCGTAATCGTAATTCTTGCCATTGTAAGGTGTAAACCATTCGTCGCCTTGGGGTCTTTATTCGCTGCCAGCAGTCGCAAGCTTGATCCGTATCAATGTTGCGCGGGCACTTTCGTTTCAGCATTGCAATGCTCGCAGTGCTCTGCGCGAAGGTGTCGTGACAGCCAGGGAACTTTTGTCCAGCACAAGCCCTCCATTTCCTGAATGTCATCACGCAACGACACATGTGACTGAGCGGCACGGCGATGCACCGCACCGATCAACTGATGGACAAGCCCTAGGAGAAACCCATGAAAATCTTATTGCCCGTCGATGGCAGCCGTTGCGCGCTCAACGCCGTGCGAATGGTCGCTGAACGTCTCTGGCCCCGGGCCGAGGGACTCGAGCTGCTGATGCTGCACGTGCATTACCGCATCCCGAACCGGGCTGCCGCCGCCGCCGGCCGCGAACTGGTGGACAACTTTTACCGCAAGGGCGCGGAAGAGGCGCTCGCCACCGCGCGTGCCCTGCTCGACCGGCACGGCATTCCATACAAGGTCAAGCGCGTGATCGGCGAGCCCGGTGAAGCCATCGCGCAGGCTGCTGGAAGCAATGACCTGGTGGTAATCGGTTCGCACGGGCTGGGCGCGGCCAAGGGCCTGCTTCTAGGCTCGGTCACACAAACAGTGATCGCGGAATGCGAAACGCC
>JAJTHX010000185.1 GCA_021300125.1 Betaproteobacteria bacterium
CGAGAGCGGGACCGTTGCGGAAAATCTTGTTGTTGTGGGCGCTGCAACCGCGTGCAGACTAACACTTCACCTGCTGCTTGCAAAATTGCGCCAGCGGACTCACCGTGGCGCGATTGCCGACCCGCTGCCGTGCCTTGCTGCCGCCGTGTTCCAGGGCAAGGCGCATCTCGAACTTGCTGAAGAACTGGTTGAACATTTCGCCGCCGAGCGTGCCGGTGGCATGGAGCTGGCCGGTGGCCGCGTCGTAGTCGAGCAGGATCGCCGACAGCGGTTGTGGCGCCGGGCCGCCCATCACCATTGCGCCGGCCGCAGGATCGTATTCGCTGTGTTCGGAGCAGCAGTGGATCATGTTGAGGCGGCCACCCTGCGGCGCAGTCGATCGCTCGCGGTAACTGATGAAACTGATCTGCCGCGTCGGATAGGTCAGCTGGTGCGAGCAGATCGCGGAGTAGGCGACGATCGCGCGCTGCGGTCCGACGCCGCCCGGCCACTGGTAGGTGCCGCCATCGCGGGTCTTCAGCGCCACGTTCTGCGGCGTCGGCTTGCCCAGGTTGAGCAGGAAGCAGGGTGTGGCTTCGAAGGGGTAATGGAAAACGTAGTTCTCGCCGACCGCGAGTTGTTTGGCCAGCAGCGGGCGGCCGGTGCTGTCGGTGAGCAGCGTGCGCTCATAGGCGCGCGGACGCACTTCGGCGCTGGCCAGTGCTTCCACGCTGAAGCCGAGGCCCGAGGCGGCGCAGCTTGAAGCGCATAAACCGATGAAGTCGCGGCGTTCCATGTGGAAACCATTCTTGTGGGCGCCGCTGGCCCTGTCAATGCGCCGGCTTCGGTCCGGTGTTGGGGTGAATAAATAATTAATTAAATCAGATACTTACGAGGATCACGGTGCGGTTTCGATACGGGTGACGATATAGGCGCCGCGATCGTGTATCGCGGAGAACTTCACCTTGTCGCCGGGCTTGACGCGATCGAGCAGCGCCGGGTCGGCGGTCTGGAAGACCATGGTCATCGGCGGCATTTTCAGGCTCGGGATCGGGCCGTGGCGGATGGTGATCTTTTTCGCATCGCGATCGACACGGCGGATTTCGCCGTCGGCCAGCTCGCCGGCCGCGGTTGCCTGGGACGGGTGATGCGCGGCGTGTTCGTCCGCGGGTTTTTGCGCGACCGCGGGCGCGGCTGCGCCCAGGGCTGTCAGCATCATCAGCAGCAGTGCAGGTTTCATCGTGGTCTCCTGGAGTCAGAGGGATTGCCGGTTGACGGGGAGCGTGCATATACCGAGGGCGGCCGGTCGCGCTGCAACAGCAGCACCTCGTAGGCCTCGCGCCGTTCGCCCTGTTCCATGCCCGGTGAACCGACAGGCATGCCGGGTACTGACAAACCGAGCGCACGTGGACGTTCGGCGAGCAGGCGGCGGATTTCACGGGCCGGCACATGCCCCTCGACGACGTAGCCCTCGACGATGGCGGTATGGCAGCTCGCAAGTTCATCCGCAATGCCGTAGCGCCGGCGTACGGCCGCGTAGTTGCGGTCCTGCACCGGCTTCACCCGGAAGCCGTTGGCGCGCAGATGGTCCATCCACGCGCCGCAGCAGCCTCATCCGGGGTCGTAATGGACTTCGATCTGGACCGCGGTCGCGGCGTGCAGGGGGGCTCCAAAAGCCGCGCAGATCGCAGCCATGAACAGCCTGCGGTTCATGGTTTCATTTTCCTTTGATGCTCAGACGGCCCACCATGCCGGCCTCGAAATGTCCGGGCAGCAGGCAGCCGAAATGGAATTCACCCGCCTTGGTGAACTGCCAGACGATGGTTTCGGTCTTGCCCGGCGGGACATGGGCCATGTAGGGCTCGTCGTGCTCCATGTTCGGGAACTTTTTCATCAGCTCGGCGTGTTCCTTCAGCTCCGCCATCGTGCCGAGCACGAATTCGTGCATGGCCTTGCCCGAGTTGCGGACCACGAAGCGCACTGTTTCGCCCTGGCTGACGCTGATCGAGTCCGGCGTGAAGCGCATCCGGTCGCTCATGTCGACATTGATGGTGCGGGTGGCGCGTTTCGGGTCGCCTTGGCGACCGAAGGTTTTTTCCTCGGTGCTGATTGCCGCCGGCTTGGCGCCGGCGGGTTTGCGGTGCGCTTCATGGGCATGGGCGGTGAAGCCCGTGGCCGTGGCGAAGATCGCCGCGACCAGTGCTGCGTATTGCGTGTTCATGTGGAGGTTCTCCGGATGGGGTCAGTGTTTGTGGCCGGGGGCGGGCTTCACCGCACGCAGCTCGCGTTCGGGGGTTGATGCGGCGCGGGGGCGCTGCGCAGCTGGCGCGGCGGGAGCGGGCGGCAGTGGGCCGTTCCATTCCCGCGACACGGTGCCGGGCGGATGCTGGAACCAGCCCGGATCCTTGTAGTCGTTGCGTGCGAGTCCGTCGCGCACCTTGACCACGCTGAACATGCCGCCCATTTCCAGCGGACCGAAGGGGCCGCGTCCGGTCATCATCGGCAGGGTGTTATCCGGCAGCGGCATTTCCATCTCACCCATGTCGGCCATGCCGCGCTCGCCCATCACCATGTAGTCGGGCACCAGCTTCATGATTTTTTCGGCCACACCGCGATGGTCCACGCCGATCATGGTCGGCACGCCGTGGCCCATCGGGTTCATGGTGTGGTGCGACTTGTGGCAGTGGATCGCCCAGTCGCCGGGATAGATCGCATCGAACTCGAAGGCGCGCATCTGGCCAACCGCGACATCCACCGACACTTCGGGCCAGCGTGCCGACTTCGGCACCCAGCCGCCGTCGGTACCGGTGACTTCGAAGTCGTAGCCGTGCATGTGTATCGGGTGGTTGGTCATGGTCAGGTTGCCGAAGCGGATGCGCACGCGGTCCCTGGTGCGCACGACGAAGGGATCAATGCCCGGGAAGGCGCGCGAGTTCCAGCACCACAGGTTGAAGTCGAGCATGGTGTTCACGGTGGGCGTGGCCGCCCCCGGCTTGATGTCGAAGGCGTTGATCAGGAACACGAAATCGCGGTCTACTTTCATGAAGTTCGGATTTTTCGGGTGCACCACAAAAAAGCCCATCATGCCCATCGCCATCTGCACCATCTCGTCGGCGTGCGGGTGATACATGAAGGTGCCCGACTTCTTCATCTCGAATTCGTAGACGAAGGTCTTGCCCACCGGGATCTGCGGCTGGGTCAGGCCGCCGACGCCGTCCATGCCGTTGGGCAGCAGGATGCCGTGCCAGTGGATGGTGGTGTGTTCGGGCAGCTTGTTGGTGACGAAAATCCTGACCTTGTCGCCCTCGACGCATTCGATGGTCGGCCCTGGCGACTGCCCGTTGTAGCCCCACAGGTGGGCGGTCATGCCCGGGGCGATCTGGCGGCGTACCGGCTCGGCGACCAGGTGGAACTCCTTCCAGCCGTTGTTCATGCGCCAGGGCAGGGTCCAGCCGTTGATGGTCACCACCGGGTTGTAGGGCCTGCCGCTGGGCGGTGCCAGCGGTCCCTGGGTTTCGGGTTTGGTCTGCAGCGGCGCCTCGGGCACCGCACCCTGCGCGGCGCGGCTGACCGCCGCGGCGCCGAGCAATGCGGCGCCGGAGGCGGCGCGCAGGAACTGACGTCGATTGTTCATGATGATGTCCTCAATGTCCGGGCCGGGCCGCCACGGCGGCCGGCGCATGGGGTACGGCCGCGGGGGCGATGGTGCCCGGGGAGCGGCCGGTGATGGCGAACTGCAGGCTGGCGTCGGCGAGCCAGAAATCGCGCTGGGCGTTGATGGCTTCCACCACGGCGCCGACCTGCTGACGTGATTCCGCGAGCAGCTCGAACACGCTCATCAGCATGCCGTTGTAGCGCAGCAGGGTTTCCTCGCTGATGCGGGCGCGCAGCGGCACCACTTCGTCGCGGTAGTGGCGGGCGAGGTCGTACTGCGTGCGCCAGGCTTGCCAGGCCTCGCGTACTTCCGAGCGCGCCCGTACCGCGAGGTCGGCGGCACGGTTCACCGCCTGCCGGTGCAGGTGTTCGGCACGGGCGATGCGGGCGGAGCCGGAATCGAAGACGGGTATGCGCAGCTCGACTTCCCATCCGGTCTGGCGCGGTTCGCCGCTTTCGCTGTTGCGCATGTACTTGCCCTCGAGCACGCTGAACCAGCCGGTTGCGCGGGTGAGTCCGAGTTTGCGCGCCAGCGATTCCGACTCGCGCACCGCCGCCTGCAGGTCAAGGCGCTGCTGCATGGCGAGACGCTCGATATCGGTGATCTCGCGCAGCTGCGGCGGCAGCTCTTTGGGCAAATCCGGCAGGCGCTCGGGCAGGCGGAAGGTGATAGCTTCACCCCACAGGCCGAGCAGCCGGGTCAGCGCCTCGCGCTCGGTCGCGGCGGTCTGGCGCGCGCGTGCGAGCTGCGCGGTGGCTTCGGCGTAGAACGCCTGTTCGCGTGCACGGTCGAGCGCACTGAAATTGCCGACACCGGCCATGCGCCGCGCCAGCTCCGCTGCGGCCTCGGCCGCTGTCCTGACCTGCTCGGCGTAGGCAGCGGCCTGCTGTGCGGCCACCGCGCGCACCCAGGCGCGGCGGGTGTCTGCCGCCACCTGCAGGATTTCGGCTGCCACCCGGTTTTGCGCGGCGGCGAAACGCCCGCGCTCGATCTCGGTGCGCAGCGGCATCGTCAGCAGGCCCATCAGGTCGAACAGGAAGGCACGCTCATATTCGATGATGTCGGCACGGTGCAGCCGGCCGAAGGAAAAGCCGGGATTGACCAGCCGTCCGGCCTGCACCAGATCGGCTTCGGCGATGCCGAGTTCGGCGTACCGTGCCTGCAGCCCGTGGTTATTGAGCAGGGCGATACGCACCGCGGTATCGGCCGACAGCGGCTGCGCCAGCAAGCGGTTGACTTCACCCGCGGCGCGCTCGGCTTCGGTTTCGCTGCGGATCCACGGCGCCGGCTGCTGCAGTCCGCGGCTCTGCAGCGATGCGTTGACTGCGGTGGTGCCGCCGTCGCCGGAAAATGTCGCGCAGCCACCGAGCAGGGCCAGCGCCAGCAACCCCATCAATGACCGGGCGTTCATCGCCGCCCCCCGTGATGATGATGCGGCGTCACCGCCTGCGGTTTGACTGTGCTGCCAGGCGCGGCGGTCGGCGGCGTCGCGGCTGCTGCGCCGCCGAACATGCCGAGATGACCACCGATGCGTGCGACTTCCTCGTTGGCGCCGCGCCAGGGCGAAGGCGCCTCGTCACGAAAAGGCCGGTAGCCTTCAAAGGCCGAGCGGTAGGCCGGCGCCGGCGCGGCG
>JAJTHX010000260.1 GCA_021300125.1 Betaproteobacteria bacterium
CAGGATAGACAGGATTTTCAGGATAAAACCCTGAGGCTTTTGATTGGTTTTATCTTGTCTATCCTGTCCATCCTGTTAATTTCGTTTTTGACTTTATGACGACCAATCTCTACCAAGCTGTCTTTGACCCCCGCTCCATCGCGCTGATCGGCGCCTCGAGCGATGAAAAGAAAAACACCTCACGTCCGCAGCGCTACCTGAAGCGCCACGGCTATGCCGGAAAGATCATCCCGGTGAACCCCGGCCGTGACGAAGTCTTCGGCGAGAAGGCGTATCCGGATGTCGCGTCCATCCCGGGCGAGGTCGATCATGCCTTTGTCATGGTCCCGGCGAAGGCGGTGGCGGCGGCGGTGAAGCAGTGCGTGGACAAGAAAATCCCGGTGGTCACGGTCTACAGCGACGGCTTCGCCGAGACCGGTGAAGCCGGCCGCGCCAGGCAGCAGGAACTGGTGGACCTGGTCCGCGGCAGCAGCACGCGCCTGGTTGGCCCCAACTGCATCGGCCTGATGAGCACGCAGACCCACCTCGCGCTGTCGGTCAACGCGGTGCTGGAAAAACTTGAAATCACGCCCGGAGGCCTCGCCATTGTTTCGCAGTCCGGCAGCATGATGGGCGGCCTGATGTCGCGCGGCCTCGGCCGCGGGGTTGGTTTCTCCAAACTGATTTCAGTCGGCAACGAAGCCGACCTCGGCGTCGGTGAGCTCGCCGGCCTGCTGGTCGATGACCCGCATACCGAAGCGATCCTGCTGTTCATGGAAACCATCCGCGACGCGAAGCACCTCGCCGAAGCCGCGCGGCGCGCCTATGCGGCGAGCAAGCCGGTGATCGTCTACAAGCTGGGCCGCTCGGAAGTCGGCCAGGACCTCGCCGCTTCGCACACCGGCGCGATGGCCGGCGCCGACGAAGCCGTTGACGCCTTCTTCAGGGCCCACGGCATGCTGCGCGTGGACACGCTGGAAGCGCTGTTCGAACTGCCGGCGCTGGTCAAGGGGCGCAAGCCCAACCGGCAGCATCGCGTCGCGGCGATGACCACCACCGGCGGCGGCGCCGCCTGCGTGGTCGACCGCATCGGCACCTTCGGCGTCGACGTGGTCGGGCCGACCGATGCCGTGGTGAATGCCCTGGCGCAGAAGAACATCACGATCAACCAGTCACGGATCACCGACCTCACGCTGGCCGGCGCGAAGAAGGAAATCTACGGCGGCGTGCTCAACGCGCTGCTCGCCTCCGACCACTGCGACCTGGTGCTGGCGGTGGCCGGCAGCTCGGCGCAGTTCCAGCCGCAGATCGCGGTGGAGCCGATGGTCGAGGCCGACCGCCGCGGCAAGGCGATGGCGGTATTCCTCGCGCCGCATGCCGAAGCCTCGCTGAAACTGCTGGCCAGCGCTGGCGTCGCCGGCTTCCGCACGCCGGAATCCTGCGCCGACTCGATCCGCGCCTGGAAACAGTGGGTGCCGCCGGTGGACATCCCGCAGCCCGATGCGCAGAAGACCGCGGCAGCCGGCGCATTGCTGAAAACCGCCACCGGCAAACAGCTCAACGAACAGCAGGCCTGCGCGGTGTTCGGCGCGCTGGGCGTGCCGCAGGCGCAGACCGCGGTGATGGCCGATGCCGGCGCCAAAGTCGAGATGACATATCCGGTGGTGGCCAAAATCCTGTCGCCGGACATCGCCCACAAGACCGATGCCGGCGGTGTGGTGTTGAATATCAACGACGCCGCGCAGCTGAAACAGGCGGCGGAGCAGATTTTCACCCGCGTGAAGGCCAAACACCCGCAGGCGAAACTCAACGGCATCCTGGTGCAGCGCATGGAGCGTGGCCTGGCCGAGGTCATCGTCGGCTTCAAGCGCGACCCGCAGGTCGGCCCGCTGGTGGTGATCGGCGTCGGCGGCGTGCTCGCCGAGATCTACAAGGACTTCGCGATGCGCCTCGCGCCGGTGACGCCGGCCACGGCATTGCAGATGATCGAGGAAGTGAAGGGTCTGGCGGTGATCCGCGGCTACCGCGGCATGACCAAGGGCGACTGCAAGGCGCTGGCCCAAGCCGTGGCGGCGTTTTCGCAGCTGGCCGCCTTCGACGACATCGCCGAAGCCGAAATCAATCCGCTGATCGTGCGCAAGGAAAGCGAAGGCGTGGTGGCGGTGGACGGCCTCATCGTCCGCCGCTGAACGGATTACCTGATCGGATCACGATAAACAGCCCCACGGAGGAGAACCGACATGCTGCTGCAACAACTGGCTGACTATGCCATCCGCGAACAGACTTCGAAGCTGCCACCCCAGGTGATCCATCACGCCAAGCGCGCGGTGATCGACTGGTACGCCGCGCTGCTGCCCGGCAGCATCGTCAATCCGGCGAAGCTGATGGAAGAGGCCTTCGCCGAGGATCTCGATCGCGGCCGCGCGCGGCTCGCCACCGGGCGCCGTGCCACGCTGCGCGCCGCGGCGCTGATCAACGGCGCGGCCTCGCACTCGGTTGAATTCGACGACATCTACCGTGACGCTGGCTACCACCCCGGCAGCCCGACCATTTCCGCTGCGCTGGCCGCGGCCCAGGCCTCCGGCGCCAGCGGTGACCGCTTCCTGCGCGGCGTCATCGTCGGCTACGAAATCTCCACCCGCATCGGCGAAGCGGTGATGCCCTCGCACTACAAGTACTGGCACACCACCGGCACCGTCGGCTCCTTTGGCGCCGCCGCTGCTGCGGCCACGGTGCTGGGCGCCAACAAGGACCAGTTCATGCACGCGATGGCCACGGTCGGCAGCTTCGCCTCCGGCCTGCAGCAAGCCTTCCGCTCCCAGGCCATGACCAAGCCGCTGCACGGCGGCCACGCAGCGGATGCCGGCTGCTGGGCAGCGATGGCGGCGATGAAGGGCCTCACCGGCGCGCTGGACATGCTCGAGGGCGAAGTCGGCTTCGGCAATGCGATGAGCGTGAACCCGGACTGGAGCAAGGCGACGAAAGGCCTGGGCACGGATTACCACATCAACCAGATGACCTTCAAAAACCACGGCTGCTGCGGCCACACCTTCCCGTCGATCGACGGCGCGCTTCACCTGCAGAAGCAGCACGGCTTCTCTCACAAGGATGTGAAGAAAATCCGGCTGCACACCTATAAGGCCGGCCTCAACATCATTGACAATGACAATCCCGAAGGCGAATACCAGGCCAAGTTCAGCATCCAGTACACCGTCGCCCACGCGCTGGTGCGCGGCAGCGTGCGCCTGAACGCCTTCGACCCCGATCACCTGAGCGATCCGGATGTGCGCGCATTGCTGAAAAAGATCGAGCCGATTGCCGATCCGGAAATTTCCGCCGGTTACCCCAACCGCCGCGAGTCGCGCGTCGAGATCGAACTCAACGACGGCCGCAAACTCGAGCACTTCCAGCCCTACCGCAAGGGCGACCCCGAATTGCCGCTGACCGATGAGGAACTGAACGACAAGTTCATCGAACTTGCCGAGCCGGTGCTGGGCAAGGCTGCAGCGTCTTCGCTGCTGAAGCAGCTTTGGGATACCGAAAAGCTGGCCAGCGTCGATTACGACACTGGCGGCGGCGAAAAACGCGCGGCTGGCTGATCGCAAGGCGCGCCGTGCAGTTGACCCGCATCCTGATCGCGGCCGGTGCCTTGCTGGCACTGTCCGCGGGCCAGGCCATCGCCCAGGGCTACCCTGCCAAGCCACTGCGCCTGGTGGTACCGGCAGCGCCCGGCGGCGGCACCGACATCCTCGCGCGCAGCCTCTCGCCGAAACTGGTCGAACTGCTCGGGCAGCAGCTCATCATCGAAAACCGCGCCGGCGGCAACACCAACATCGGCACCGAATTCGTGGCCCGCGCGGCGCCCGACGGTTACACACTGCTGATGGCGAGTACCCCGCACGCCATCAATCCCAGCCTGTTCACCAGGCTGACCTTTGATCCGGTCCGCGATTTCACGCCCGTGAGCCTGCTCGCAGCGACGCAGACCGTGTTTGTCGTGCATCCATCGCTGCCGGTCAAAACCATCCGCGAATTCATCACGCTGGCAAAGGCCCGCCCCGGCCAGCTGACAGCGGGCACTTCGGCGGGCACTTCGCAGCAACTGGCCGTGGAGCTGTTCAAAACAATGGCTGCTGTGGACGTGGTCAATGTGCCCTACAAGGGCGCGGGCGCGGCGCTTACCGATGTGCTGGCAGGCCATGTGCAGTTTCAGGTCAACACACTGGCGGCGACGCTGCCGCACATCCAGTCGGGGAGGCTGCGCGCGCTGGCGATGTGCGGCGCGCAGCGCTCGGCGGTAATGCCGAACCTGCCGACGGTTGGCGAGACCCTCAAAGGTTTCGAATCGGCCGGCTGGTATGGCCTGCTCGGACCTGCCGGCCTGCCGCGCGACATCGTCACCCGGCTGCACGGCGCATTCAGGAGCGCGCTGACCGATCCAGCGATCCGCGAACGCCTGACCAGCCAGGGTGTTGACGTGATCGCGAGCAGCCCCGAGGAACTCGGCGCCTATCTCGCCTGGGAAATCCCGAAATGGGCAGCTGTGGTCAAGGCCGCGGGGATGAAACCGCAGTAGCCGTTTTCATTCGGCTTTCGCCCCCGAGGCCCTGATCACCTTGCCCCACTTTTCGATCTCGGTGGCTAGATAAGCCCGCGCTTCGCTGCTCGAGGTATGCGCGGTCTCGATGCCCTGCGCATCAAATTGTTCGTTGACCACGGCATTCCCGGCGATTGTGGCCAGTTCCCGGTTCAGCCTGGCCACCACAGGTTGGGGCGTCGCCGCCGGAACCACCAGCGCGTACCAGGTGGTGAAATCATAGCCGGCGATACCGGACTCGATCATCGTCGGCACTTCCGGGAAAAACTTCGACCGCTTGACCGTGGTGGCCGCGAGGGGCCGCAGCTTGCCTGCCTTGAGCTGCGGCAGTGCTGAGGCCGTGGTCGAAATGATGAATTCGATGCGGCCGCCGACGAGGTCGAGCAGTGCCGGGCCCAGTCCCTTGTACGGAATGTGGTTCATCCGGGTACCGGTGGACAGCTGCAGCAGCTCGGTGGCGAGATGCGAGGCAGTGCCTATGCCGCCGGATCCGTAGTTCATCGCGCCAGGCCGGGCGCGCGCCAGGTCAAGCAGCTCCTTCACCGATTTCGCCTTTGACCCCGGATGCACAACCACGATGTTGGGCTGGCGGCCGATGATGGACACCGGGGCAAGGTCGCGCAGGGTGTCATAGGGCAGCTTGGGCACCAGCGTGGCATTCACCGCGAGGCTGATGTTGTTGATGAGCAGGGTATGCCCGTCGGCCGGCGCCTTCGCGGTCATGTCGGTGCCCAGCGTGCCACCGGCGCCGCCGCGGTTGTCGACAACCACGGTCTGGCCCAGCCCCTCGGACAGTTTCTGCGCGATGACGCGGCCGACGATGTCGTTTCCACCGCCCGGCGGGAAGGGCACGATGAAGCGGATCGGCCGCGAGGGATAGGTTTGCGCCGCAGCCTGAAGGGGCCACGATGCGACCAGCATGCAGGCCAGCGAAAGCAGGGCCAGGCTGAAGGTTTTCATGTCGGGGATTTCCGCAAAATCGGCAATTCTGACCCGCCACCGTGACGGCGCGGTGACAGGCACGCAAGTTATCATCCGGCCATGATGATGCCCTTCGATCAAGCCCGGCTGCAAATCATTTCCGGCGCCGGCGCCAAGGGCCCGGCCTGCTTTGTGGTCGAGACCAGCGGCCCGCGGCTGATGCTGGATCTCGGCTACGGTCCGCAACCGGGATTGTGGCCGGATGTCGACGGCGTCGGGCACATCGATGCGCTGCTGCTTTCGCATGGCCACGCCGACCATGCCGGCGGTCTCAGGCTGCGCCCGAAAGTCGGTAACCCGCCCGTATGGGCTACTGCAATCGTCGCGCGCGGCCTGCCCCCGGGTGTGCCCGCGCATGTGCTGCCGCTGAACGGAACGGCTGATGTGCTGGGCGTACGCGTGCGCAGCGGCCGTTCGGGCCATGCACCCGGCGGCATCTGGCTTCACCTCGATGTCGGCGGCGGCCTGCTCTACATGGGCGACAATTCCAGCGAATCGGCGCTGTACGCGGCCGATCCGCCACCGCCTGCGGCGACAGTAATCGTTGATGCCTCGTACGGGCATTACGACACCCCGCTGGAAGAATGCCAGGCACGCATCGCGCATTGCATCGACCGCGGCCCCCTGTTGCTGCCAGTACCCGAAAACGGTCGCGGCCCCGAAATCGCGCTGTACCTGGACCAGGCCGGGCTGGGCCCGCCGCATCTGGGCGAAGTCATGCGCAACGCGCTTGAACGCCTCGCCACCACCGACAGCGAATGCCTGCGCCCGGGCGTGGCCAACCGGCTGGCGATGCTCGCCGCGCAGGCCCCTGCCATTGGCGGTGCGCGCGGAGTCATGCTCGCCAACCGCGCCGACGGCGCCTCGGGCGAGGCGGCAGAGCTGCTCGCACACTGGGGGGCGAGCGCTGAACCAGCCATCGTGTTCACCGGCTACCTGCCCCCGGGCACGCCAGCCGCCGAACTCACCGCCAGCGGCCGCGCGCAATACCTGCGCTGGAACGTGCATCCTCGCCTGAGCGACAACGCGGTACTGGTGCGCGCCACCGGTGCCGCGACGGTGGTGCCGGCATTCGGCGACGCGAAATGCCTGCCCGACTGGCAACGCGCCTTCGCGCCGGCACGGGTGATGCTTCAGGGGCCCGTCCGGCTGTGAACCACACGCCGGACATTGCGCTGTTCGACGGGCCCTTCGTTTTCCTGCGCCATGGCGAGACCGAACACAACCGGCTGCGCCTGATCGCCGGTTCGCTGGATGTGCCGCTCAATACCAGCGGGCTGGCCCAGGCCCGTACCGCAGCAGAGAGCCTGCGCGGCAGCGCGGTCGATGCGATCTGGGCCAGCCCGCTGCAGCGCGCGCGTGACACGGCACGCTGCGTGGCCGAAGTGCTGGGCCTCGACATCACGCTGGTGGCCGAACTGGCTGAGCGAAACTGGGGCGTGCTTGAGGGCCGGCCGCGCGCGGAACGGGTCCGTGGCAGCACGCCTGCCGGCGCGGAATCGGCGGAAGAATTCCGTGACCGCGTGCTGCGCGGTTTCAGCTGCATCCAGCCCAGCCGGCTGCCGCTGATCGTTGCCCACTCCGGCATTTATCGCATCCTGGGCGACCGGCTCGGCCTGCCGCCACAGGATGCGCCGGTGGCCAACAGCCTGCCGCTGCAATTCAGCTGCCGCAGTGGTCAATGGCTCAGCGAGCCGCTGCAGCAGACCGGTCCCGGCGCGCTAGAATGCGGCGACCCGCCGTCGCCACAACAAACATAACAACGGCCGTCCCGGAGGAAACCATGTGCGCCGTATTGCAGATGCCGCGCCCGATCATTGCGGTACTTTTCGCGTTGCCGCTCGTGGCCCTGCCGCATGCCGCCGCAGCTCAAGCCTATCCGGCCAAACCGGTGCGGCTGATCGTGCCGCTCGCGCCCGGCGGCACCGGCGACACCCTGGCGCGATTGACGGCAGACCTGCTGACCTCGGCGCTGGGCCAGCCTACCGTGGTCGACAACCGGCCGGGCGCCAACGGCATCATCGGCATGGAGCTGGTCGCCCAGTCGGCTGCGGACGGCTATACCCTGCTGTCGGGTTCCAGCGGCAACACCGCGCTCAACACGGCGCTGCATGGCAGCAAGCTGCGCTATGACGTCGAACGCGATTTCGCGCCGGTGATCCATGTCGCGACCACTACTTCGGTCGTCGTGGCCCATCCCGCCCTGCCGGTGAAGACCATCCCCGATCTGATCGCGCTGGCGCGCAGCAAACCGGGCACGATCCTCTACGCCTCCGCCGGCATCGGTTCAGCCGTGCACCTGGGCAACGCATTGTTCGAGAGCATGGCTGGTGTGCGCATGAACCATGTGCCCTACAAGGGCAGCACCCCCGGCCGGCTCGCCGTGGTGCAGGGCGAAGCACACCTCATGTTCGACGGCCTGCTGCCCTCGCTGCCACTGATCAAGCAGGGCAGGCTGCGCCCCCTCGCGGTCACCGGGCTGCAGCGCTCAACGGTGTTGCCGGAACTGCCGACCATCGCCGAAACCCTGCCCGGCTACCGTGCCGAAACCTGGTATGCCCTGTTCGCGCCGGCGCGCACGGCGCCGGCCATCATTAAGACACTCAACGCGGCCGTCGCATCAGGCCTGAAACGCAGCGAAGTGCAGCAGCGGCTGCAGGCCCAGGGCGCAGAGCCCGCAGGCAGTTCGCCGGCCGATCTGGCGCTGCTGCTGAAGCAGGAAACCGCGCTGTGGCGCAGGGTCATCAAGGAGGCAGGCATCACGGCGCAGTAGGCGCCGCTCGTCGCCATCGTCATTGCCGCGCCCGCCACCGCATCCCGACACGTTACCGACCACTTCACCGTTCTTTCCGAGGGAGATTCCATGAGCAACAACACACCCCGTCCCACCGCACAATTGCGCGCCCTGCTGGCTCGTCCCGGCTGCATCGTTGCCCCCGGCGTCGCCGATGCCTTCGGCGCGCGGCTGGTGAAGATGGAAGGCTTCGAGGCCGTGTACATGACCGGCTTCGGCACCAGCCTGACGCGGCTGGGCATGCCCGACGTGGGGCTGCTCACCGCAACCGAGATGATCGACAACGCCAGCCGCATCGCCGAAGCCTCGGGCCTGCCGGTGGTCGCCGACGCCGACACCGGCTACGGCAACCCGATCAACACCCGGCGCACCATCCGCGACTATGAAAAGGCAGGGGTTGCCGGTGTGCACCTTGAAGACCAGGCCTGGCCCAAGCGCTGCGGCCACCTCGCCGGCAAGCGCGTGATCCCGACTGCGGAGATGGTGGCCAAGATCAAGGCCGCCTGCGATGCGCGGCGTGACGACGACTTCGTCATCATCACCAGGACCGATGCCATCGCCGTCGAGGGTCTCGAAGCCGCGCTGGAACGCGGCGAACGCTATCGTGAAGCCGGTGCCGACATCCTGTTCATCGAGGCGCCGGTCGGCCGCGAGCAGGTGGAGGTCGTGTCCAAACGCTTCAAGGGCGTGCCGCTGCTCTATAACATGGCCGCCAGCGGCAAGACGCCGGACCTGCCCGCCGACGAACTGGGCCGGCTGGGCTTCAAGCTTGCCATCTATCCGAACTGGATGCTGCTGGCGGCGATTCCGGCGATGCAGAACCTGCTGCGCGAACTGAAGAAGACCGGCTCCATCGCCCACCTGCGCGACAAGGTCGCCAACTTCAAGCAGTTCACCGAGATCGCCGGCCTGC
>JAJTHX010000026.1 GCA_021300125.1 Betaproteobacteria bacterium
CCAGAAGGCCGCCGGCGGCGTTGGGTGGATAGCCCGCCTTTTTCAGCATTGGATAGGCGACCGAACCGATGGTCACCGTGGTCGCCACCCCAGAGCCCGAGGGGCCGCCGAGCAGGAATGAGGACAGCACCACGGTGCGCCCGGCGTTGGACGGCTTCGAGCCCATCGCGGCAAAGGAAAAGTCGAGGAAGAACTTGCCGGCGCCGGAATACTGCAGTACTGCGCCGTAAATCGTGAACAGGATGATCAGAGAAGACGAGACATCGACTGCAGTGCCGAAAATGCCGTCCACGGTCATGTACATGGTCACCGCGAGGCGTTCCAGGTCATAGCCCCGGTGCGTCCACGGCGCCGGCAGCCACGGGCCAATGAAGGCATACACCAGGAAGGATCCGATCACGAACACCATGATCCAGCCGCTTGAACGCCGCGTCGCCTCAAGTATCAGCAGGATCAGCAGCCAGCCAAAGGCCACGTCCAGCCAGTTGGGCGCGATGTTGCGCTCGGCGAAACTCCAGCCCTCGATCAGCACGTAGCCAAGCGTGGACAGCGCCAGCAGGGCCAGCACCACATCCCACCACATCAGCCGGTTGCGGTAGCGCCGCGCCACCGGGTAGAGGAGATAGGCCAGAAACAGGAGCAGCGCAACGTGGGCGGTACGGAAGAACTGCGCAGGCACCACGTAGAGGGCGCCATAGAGATGGAACAGGGAAACGCCGATCGCGAACAGGGTGATGCCGGCAGCCAGCCAGCCCTTGAAGCGGTTGACAGCGCCCTCCTCGGCCTCGATCAATTCGGTGACGCGCTTCTCGGCATCCGCGGAAAGTTCAGCGGCCGGCACAAGCTCGGGGGTGCCGCTGCGGCCCTTGTTGTTGTTCTCCATGGTTTCCCCCGCCGCAGTTCGTATGACGGCATCATAAACGAAAAGCCCCGTCGGGCGCAGGCGCGACGGGGCTTTCGGTTACTGCGCGGGGCGCGCTCCGGGGAGGCGCCCTTGGATGTTTACTTCACCTTCGCCCCCTGGCTCTGCCAGAACTTGACGGATCCCGGGTGAAAGGGAATCACCGCGGCCGCATTCTGCTGCCACTTCAGGTCGATGTTGCGACCCTCGGGGTGCACCGCCGCCAGCTCGGCACGGTTGTTGTAAATGGTGCGGGTCAGGTTGTAGGCCATCTCGGCGGGCATGTCCTCACGCACGAACAGCACATTCCACACCGCGATCGCGCGGGTGTCGCGATCCTGCCCCGGGTAGGACTTGGCCGGGGTGGTGATCGGCACATAGATCGGGCCGCTTACCTTGACCATCGAGTCAAGCAGGTCGGCAAAATCGATCAGGTTGATCTTGATGCCCGGGGTGGCGGCAAGGTCGGTGATTGCCGGCGTGGGCACGCCGCCGACGAAGAAATAGGCATCGAGCTGACGGTCGCGGATGGCGCGGGTCGATTCGGCGGGCGACAGGCGTTCGCGTTTGATGTCCTTGTCCGGGTCGAGCCCGGCGGCGCGCAGCACGCGGAAGGCGAACACTTCGGTCGCGCTGTTGACGGCGCCGGTGGACACGCGCTTGCCGCGCAAGTCGGCCACGGTCTTGATGCCGGAGCCCTCGATGGTGACCACGTGCATGGTGTTCGGATAGAGCACCATCAGCGCACGCAGCGGCAATTTGCCGCCGGTGAACTTGTCGAGGCCGTTGACCGCATCCCAGGCGGCATCGGTTTGGCTAAAGCCGATGTCGGCCTGGCCCTTGCCGATGCGGAACAGATTCTCCACCGAACCGGCGGTCGCCTCGACGTTGGCATTGATGCCCATCTGCTTTTGCAGGATCTGGGCGAGGCCGCCACCGAGCGGGAAATACACGCCACCGGTGGTGCCGGTGACGATGGACATCGGCTTCTGGCCCTGGGCAAAAGCCGCCGCCGACAGCATCAGGCCCGCGGCAACCGCCAGGGCTTTCACGAATCGTTGCATGGGGTTTCCTCCAACAGGTTTGAGTTATTGGTCAGGGGGATACGCAAAGCAATGAGCATTATCAGCACAATGCCCGGCACTGCGCCAGCTTGACGCTGGCCAAGACATCAGCTGTCCTCGACACCCAAATAAATATCGTTTAAAAACAATAGGTTATATGAGACAAGGCCATGGCCTTGGTTGGCCACCGCGCAATCAGACCGGCAGCGCCCGGGAATGTTCCGGTATCAGTGGGCAAACAACTGGGCGGGATCCTCGAAGGCCTTGAACTCCAGGGCATTGCCGCAGGGGTCAAGGAAAAACATTGTCGCCTGCTCCCCGACCTGGCCCTTGAAGCGGATATGGGGTTGGATGATGAAGCGGATCCCTGCTGCGGTCAGCTTGTCAGCCAGTTGCTGCCATTCGGCCATCGACAGCACCACGCCGAAATGGCGTACCGGCACGTTGTCACCATCCACGGCGCGGGTGTTGCGGTGTCCGGCCTCGTCCGGGCACAGATGGGCGACGATCTGATGACCGTAGAAATCGAAATCGATCCACTCAGGCGAGGAACGGCCTTCGGGGCAGCCCAGCAGACCGCCGTAAAAGGCGCGCGCCTTGGCCAGGTCGTCCACGGGAAAGGCGAGATGAAAAGGGGCTTGCGGCATGGCGGGATCCTCAAAGGCCGGTTTCAGAACATGCATTTTAAAGCGATCGCCGCTGCGGGGGTGTAGCATGAGGGCGGGGCGGCGAAGCCCGTCCAGTCCGAACGGAACAGATCCATGACCCATGCCATTCCCCTGCTGAGCAGCCATGGCTGCGCGATGCCGCAGATCGGCTTCGGCACCTCCCAGCTCGGCGACTGCGGCGACCTCGTCGCCACTGCGCTGAAGGCTGGTTACCGCCATATCGATACCGCATGGAAATACGGCTCCGAAAAAGGCGTCGGTACCGGCATCCGCGTGTCCGGCGTGCCGCGCGGCGAGATCTTTCTGGTGACCAAGGTCTCGCACGAATACCTGCGCGCGGATGCGTTTGCGAAATCCGTCGACGAAAGCCTGTCCAACCTGCAGGTGGACTACGTCGACCTGCTGCATGTGCACTGGCCCAGCCCGGAAAAGGTCCCACTCGCCGAAACCATGACTGCGCTGGCCAGGGCGAAACGCGACGGCCTCGCCCGCCACATCGGTGTCGCCAATTTCAATATTGCGCTGTTGGAAGAGGCCCAGCACCACTGCCCCGAACCGCTGGTGACGCTGCAGGGCGAATACCACCCCTATCTCGACCAGCGCAAGGTGCTCGACTACTGTCAGCGCAAAGGCCTGATCTTTACCGCCTATTGCCCGCTCGCCCGCGGCCGGCTCTTCAACGACCCGGTGCTCAATGACATTGCAAAAACCCGCGGCAAGACCGTAGCCCAGATAGTGCTGCGCTGGCTGGTGCAGCAGGGCGGCATCGCGCCGATCCCCCGTTCCTCGAATCCTGCACGGATCGCGGAGAACCTCCAGGTGTTCGATTTCGAGCTCAGTGCCGCCGAGATGCAGCGCATCCACGCCCTTGCCAGGCCCGACGGGCGGATCGCCAATCCCGAGGGCCGGGCACCGGCCTGGGACTGAAATACGGTTCCGGATGCGAACCCGGTTATAAAATAGCGGTCACAACACCGCTTTACGTCCACCAAAAAAAACCCGGAGGAATTTCATGCCCACCCAAACCCTGATCCGCGCGCTCGGCTGCACCGTCCTGGCCCTGACCAGCAGCACCGTGCTCGCCCAGACCGCGTTCCCGTCCAAGAACATGGTCATGATCGTGCCCTACACCGCCGGCGGTTCAGCCGACGTGATGAGCCGCGCCATTGCCACCCGGCTCGGCACTGCGCTTGGCCGCACTATCGTGGTCGACAACCGGCCTGGCGCCAGCGGCATGATCGGCACCGAAATGGTGACCAAATCCGATCCCGATGGTCACACCCTGCTTGGCCATACGTCTTCCTACCCGGCCACGGCTGCGGTTCGCCAGAAACTGCCCTTTGACCCGGCCAAATCAATCATCCCGATCGGCATGACCGCGCGCGCGCCGATGCTGTTCGCGATCCACCCCTCGATCCCGGCGAAGAACGTACGCGAACTGGTCGCGCTGGTAAAGCGTGAACCGAAAAGGTTTTACCTCAACTACGGGTCTTCCGGCGCAGGCGGCAACAATCATTTCTCGGGCGCGCTGTTCGCGGCCGCAGCCGGCATCAAGATGCAGCATGTGCCTTACAAGGGTATTTCAAACGCCGTCACCGCGCTTGCCTCCGGCGAGGTTGAGGTCGTGATAGCCAGTTCGGCAGCCCTGCTGCCGCAAATGCAGGCCAACCGCGTGCGTATCCTCGGCGTCACCAGCTCGGA
>JAJTHX010000008.1 GCA_021300125.1 Betaproteobacteria bacterium
CTAACGAAGCGAGAATCAAAGCGTTAGGGTTTCTTGGTACTGTTCGATATCTAAAAATGCTTGATATTTTCTTTTGAATGTGGTTCTAAGCCATCAATCGATTAATAAAGTTTATATCTTTATTAAACCAAATGTTCCCATATACTTTCTTAACTGCTTAATGCTAATTTACTCTCTCTTTTCCATCAGAATTTGTCTTTAATATTTGGAGTCTTATGCTTTCCTTGATTTTATTACATTATTTATTCCATAACCCTGGCCCGCCAGCCACGCCTCCAGACGCGTGACCTTGCCTTCGCGGAAACAGGGCACGCCGCGCACGCCGCCGGTGAAGCTGCCGTCGCGCTCCTCGGGATCGGTGGCGATCAGGTGCTCGATGCCGAATTCGCGTGCGATCGGCGCGGTGACGAAGCTGTTGGTGGCGGTGATCAGCACGCGGGTCTCGTCGCGGTGGCGTTCCACCAGTTCGCGCGCGGAGGCACGGATCATCGGCAGGATGCGTGTGCGCATGTAGTCGGCATGCCAGGCATCGAGCACATCGCGCGGATGGCGCGACAGCGGCTTCAGCTGGAAATCGAGAAATTCATGGATGTCGAGCGTGCCGGCCTTGTACTGGTCGTAGAACTGCTGGTTGCGCGCCTCGTAGGCCTCGCGGTCGAGCACGCCCCGGTCGATCAGGTACTGCGCCCACTCGAAATCGCTGTCGCCGGCGAGCAGGGTGTTGTCGAGGTCGAACAGGGCAAGTTTCATGCGTCAGCGGGCTCCGTCTGGGGTTTTCAGCAATTGCAGCACCTCGCGCGCGAGCGGCACCGTCACCGCGCGCTTGTCCTCCAGCGAGACGCGATCGAGCGTGTCGAGCAGCAGGCGCAGCGTGGCGAGGTCGCGCGGCACGCGCGCGAGCAGGTAATCAGCAACCTCGGCGGGCAGCGCGAAACCGCGCGCGGCGGCATAGGCGGCCAGCGCGTCGCGGCGGTCGTGGTCGGACAGCGCATGCACTTCATAGACCAGGCCGGAAGCCAGCCGCGTGCGCAGGTCCTCGCGCAGCGCGAGCCGCGCCGGCGGCACGTCGGCTGTCGCGATCAGCAGGCCGCCGCCGGCCTTGAGGCGGTTGCAGGCATTGAACAGCGCGATCTGCTCCTCGCCATCGAGGCGCTGCACGTCATCGGCGCCGAGCACGCCGTCTTCCGAGAGATCCGCCGCTGCGGCCACACCGCTGGCGGCATCACGGCCGCGGGCGGCGAAAGCGGCGAGCGCCGCGCGCAGCAGGTGGCTGCGGCCGCTGCCCGGACCGCCCCACAGCAGCAGCATGTTCTCGCCACTGCCGCCGGCGACCAGCGTGCGCAGGACTGCCAGCGCTTCGCCGTTGCCGCCGGCGACAAAATTGTCGAGCGTGGGGGCCGGAGGCGCGGCAAGAGCGAGGGCAAGCTGTTTCATGGCGTCCGGCGCCGCGCGAGGCTGCGAACCGGGAGTGCGTTTACGATAGAATTCTTGGGCATGGCAGAGCGCGAAAGATGGCAAGTTTAGCAGGGCGCGCCTTCGCCCCGCGCCGCCGCCCCCGATCTCCAACCGAAAGACAGGCCGCCCTTGACCCGCAAAACCGCAGCCCGCAAAGCCCCCGTCCGCTCCCTCACCTACCGCGATGCCGGCGTCGACATCGATGCCGGGGACGCGCTGGTCGAACGCATCAAGCCCCACGCCAAACGCACGATGCGTCCCGGCGTGATGGCCGGCATCGGCGGCTTCGGCGCGCTGTTTGCAGTGCCCAGGAACTACCGCGAACCGGTGCTGGTCTCCGGCACCGACGGTGTCGGCACCAAACTCAAACTCGCCTTCGAGTGGCAGCGCCACGACACCATCGGCATCGATCTCGTCGCGATGAGCGTCAACGACATCCTGACGCTGGGCGCCGAGCCGCTGTTTTTCCTCGACTACTACGCCTGCGGCAAACTCGATGTCGATTCCGCCGCCGACGTGGTCAAGGGGGTCGCCGCCGGCTGTGAAATGGCCGGCTGCGCGCTGATCGGCGGCGAGACCGCCGAAATGCCCGGCATGTATCCGGTCGGCGAATACGACCTCGCCGGCTTCGCCGTCGGCATCGCCGAAAAGAAAAAGATCATCGACGGCCGCAGCATCAGGCCCGGCGACGTGGTGCTGGGCCTGGCCAGCAACGGCGTGCATTCCAACGGTTACTCGCTGGTGCGCCGCATCCTCGCCCAGCCCGGTGTGAAGCTGTCGGCGAAAATCGGCGGCCGCGCGTTGAAGGATGCCGTGCTCGCGCCGACACGCATCTACGTCAAGCCGGTGCTGCAGCTGATGAAAAAAGTGCAGGTCAAGGGCCTGGCGCACATCACCGGCGGCGGGCTGGTCGACAACGTGCCGCGCATGCTCGGGCCGAAGCTGACCGCCGAACTGCAGGCAGATGCCTGGCCGCTGCCGCCGCTGTTCCGCTGGCTGCAGAGCCAAGGCAATGTTGCCGACGCCGAAATGCACCGCGTGTTCAACTGCGGCATCGGCATGGTGGCGGTGGTCGCTGCGAAGGATACGTCGCGCGCGCA
>JAJTHX010000110.1 GCA_021300125.1 Betaproteobacteria bacterium
ACCAGCAAGGAGCATGGCCATGAAACAGGAACGAGCCGGACAGATCCCGGTCACCATCCTCACCGGATTCCTCGGCGCCGGGAAAACCACACTGCTCAACCGCATCCTGCGCGAGGCCCATGGCCTGCGCATCGCGGTCATCGAGAACGAATTCGGCGAGGCGGGCATCGACAACGAAATCCTGCTGCAGGAGCGTGACGAGCAGATCGTGGAGATGAACAACGGCTGCATCTGCTGCACGGTGCGCGGCGACCTCGTGCGCATCCTCGGCGAGCTGCAGTCTCGCCGCAACAGCGGACGCCTGCGCTTCGACCACGTGGTGATTGAAACCACCGGACTTGCCGATCCGGCGCCGGTGGCGCAGACATTTTTTGTCGATGCCGACGTGGCGCGCGACTACCGGCTGGACGCAATCATCACCGTCGTCGACGCCGTGCACGCCAATGCCCAGCTCGACGAACACCACGAGGCACAGGAGCAGGCGGGTTTCGCCGACCGGCTCCTGCTCTCGAAGACCGACCTCGCCAGCGCCGGCGCGGTGCAGGCCCTGAGCCAGCGGCTGCGCGCGATCAACCCGCGCGCGCCCATCCTGCCGGTGGCCTTCGGCAACGTGGACATCGCTGAGGTGCTCGACATCGACGGCTTCCGGCTGGACGCCATCCTGCAGGTGGACCCTGCTTTCCTGGATGACGTCAGTCACGAGCATGACGACGACATCGGGTCCTTCGCCTACCGCGATGCACGGCCTTTCGACCTCGAGCGCCTGGAAACCTTTTTCAGCCTGATGCTGAAAACCTATGGCCCGGACCTGCTGCGCTACAAGGGGGTCCTCCATATCGAGGGCAAGCCCAACCGGGTGATTTTCCAGGGTGTGCACATGCTGTTTGCGGCCGACGAGGGCAAACCCTGGGCGGCCGATGAGCCTCGTGAAAGCACCATGGTCTTCATCGGGCGCGACCTGCCGCGTGCGCTGATCGAGAAGGGCCTTGCCCTGTGCCGTGCCGGCGTCAGCACCGATCCGGCGGAAGCACTGACCACATGAGCGCGACCCGCAAAGGCCGCGAGGCCACTGGGCCTGCCAGTGCCGACCAGCTGCTGGCAATGTCCGGAAAAGACTACATGAATGCCCGCCAGCGGGCGTTTTTCCGTGAACGCCTGCTGGCGATGCGCGAAACCCTGATCTGCAATGTCAGCGAGACCAGTGCGCACCTGCGACAGGTCGAGGTTGCGACCGATCCGATGGACCGCGCGACGCAGGAAGAAGAGCAGGCGATCGAGCTGCGCTCCCGCGACCGCGAGCGCAAGCTGATGCGCAAGATCGATCAGGCGCTGGCGCGCATCGAGGACGGCAGCTACGGATGGTGCGAGGAAACCGGGGAGGCGATCGGTCTGCAGCGGCTGCTGGCCCGGCCTACGGCAACCCTCTGCGTCGAGGCGCAGGAGCGCCGCGAAAAGCTTGAGCGTGTCTATGGCCATTGAATTGCTGGATGTGGTGGTGCCCTTCCATTTCCGCTACGCGCGCAGCGCGGACGAGTTCGCCGCCATCCATGCGCAGGGGGTCAACCTGGTGCTGTGGCGGCGCGAGCAGGAGCCCGGACTGGGCGGGCTGGTCGATGCGTTCAGCAGCGACCATGACATTGACGTCAAGGCGGTCCTGCAGTGTGGCGAGCCTGAGGTGTGGATGTTCCTGTCCGACCTGCCGTCCTGCGGTGCGCGCGACATGCTGGCCGCCGACATTGATTTTCTGGTTCGACGCTTCGGGGCAATCACCGGCGCTGCCGCGGCGTGCGTACACCTCGAAACGGTGCAGACCGACGCCTGCAGGCTGTTCCATGTCGACGCCGCCGCTTTGCGCATGCTGGTGACCTACAGCGGCTTTGGCACGCAATGGGTGACCAACGACAACGTGCGCCGGAACGAGCTCACCGCGAAGGGGCGCAGTTTCGAGGCGGCCAATCGCGCGATCGTGCCGCGTCCTGCCCAGATACGCAGCGCGCGGCCGTGGTGGGTGATGCTGCAGAAGGGCGAATCCTATCCGGGCAACGCCGGCAACGGCGTGGTCCACCGTTCGCCACCGCTCGAGCAGGCCGGTGGACGCCGTTTGCGACTGTGCATAGACGAGGTGAAGCGATGAACATCGATGACATCAACGGACTGCCCTGCCCCGAGGACATTGCCGAGCGCGTGTCGGCCGAACATGCGCTGGTGGTGGCAGAGCTGCGCGGTGCGCTCGCGCGCTGCGAAAACGGCGGCATTGACAAGGCCACGGTCAATGCGGTGCTGATTGCCGAGCTCCTGCCGCGGCTGGTCGATGCCTACGGGCCGCTCGGTGTGGCCGGCGTGCTCGGCCAGCTGGCCGCCCATGTCGCGCAAAGCCATCCCGGCGCGACCCTGACCCGGCAATAACCCGAGGTGGCTGCCATGACCGCAATCCCGACTCCCGACCGGCGGCTGCCGGTGACCGTGCTCTCCGGATTCCTGGGTGCCGGCAAGACCACGCTGCTCAATCATGTCCTCCACAACCGCGAGGGGCGGCGGGTTGCGGTGATCGTCAATGACATGTCGGAGGTGAACATCGACGCCCAGCTGGTGCGCGAGGGTGGCGCCCAGCTGTCGCGCGCCGAGGAAAAACTGGTCGAGATGTCCAACGGCTGCATCTGCTGCACGCTGCGCGAGGACCTGCTGGTCGAAATCGGCAAGCTGGCGAAAGAGGGGCGTTTCGACTATCTGCTGATCGAGTCCACCGGGATTTCCGAACCGCTGCCGGTTGCCGAGACCTTCACCTTCCGTGACGAGCAGGGGCAGGGCCTGTCGGATGTGGCGCGGCTCGACACCATGGTCACCGTGGTCGATGCCTACAATTTCCTGAAGGACTACGCCTCAAGCGATTTCCTGAAGGACCGCGGCGAAAGCCTGGGCGAGGAGGACGAACGCACCGTGGTCGACCTGCTCGTCGACCAGATCGAGTTTGCCGATGTCATCGTCGTCAACAAGGGCGACCTGGTGACGATGAACGAGATGGCGCGCCTCGCCTCGATCCTGCACACCCTGAACCCGGATGCCGAAATCGTGGTGTCCAGGTTCGGAGAAGTGCCGCTGGACAAGATTCTCGACACCGGGCGCTTCGATTTCGACAAGGCCTCCGCAGCGCCGGGCTGGCTCAAGGAGATGCGCGGCCAGCATTTGCCGGAAACCGAGGAATACGGGATTTCAAGCTTCGTCTACCGCGCGCGCCGGCCGTTCCATCCGCGGCGCTTCTGGGACCTGATCCATTCCGAATGGGACGGGGTGCTGCGATCAAAGGGCTATTTCTGGCTGGCCTCGCGCATGGACTTTGCGGCCTCGTGGTCGCAGGCCGGCGGGGTGTGCCGCCATGCCGCGGCGGGACTGTGGTGGGCCGCGGTGGATCACAAACAGTGGCCGAAAGACCCGGAATACCGGAAACTTATCGACCAGAAGTGGATCGGAGCCTTCGGCGACCGGCGCCAGGAACTGGTCTTCATCGGCATCGGCATGGACGAGGCGGCGATACGGCAGGCGCTGGACCGCTGCCTGCTGGATGATGCCGAGATGGCCGCGGGTGAGCAGGCCTGGGCGAGCTATGAGGACCCCTTTCCGCCGTGGACCAAGATCGAGGAGGAATGATTTGTTCGAGTTGCGCGATATACGCCATGACTACGACGGCAGCGAAGTGCTGCGCGTGGCGGCATGGCGGGCGACCCAGGGCGAGCAGTGGCTGATGCTGGGGCCCTCGGGCAGCGGCAAGACGACACTGCTGCATATTCTTGCCGGCATCCTGCGTCCGAGCGCCGGCAGCGCCATGGTCGCCGGCGAGGACCTCGCTGCGATGCCGGCGGCAAAGCTCGACCGTTTTCGCGGCGCCCATATCGGCATCGTGCTGCAGCGCCTGCATCTGGTGGACAGCCTCAGCGTCATGGACAACCTGCTGCTGGCGCAGTGGCTGGCCGGCGCCGCGCAGGACCGCGCGCGGGCGCGCGAGGTGCTGGCCGGGCTCGATCTCGCCGACAAGGCCGACGCCCGGCCGCATGAACTGTCCTTCGGCCAGGCGCAGCGCGTTGCGGTGGCGCGGGCGGTGGTCAACCGGCCCAGGCTGCTGCTCGCCGACGAGCCGACCTCCAACCTGGACGATGTGCGCTGCGCGCAGGTGCTGGAACTGCTGCAGGCCCAGGCTGCTGCCTGCGGCGCGACGCTGGTGATCGCCACCCACGACCAGCGCGTGAAGTCGCGAGTGCCCAACCAGTACCTGCTGGAGGCAGCCGCATGAACCTCTTCACCGTGAGTTTTTCCTACCTCA
>JAJTHX010000306.1 GCA_021300125.1 Betaproteobacteria bacterium
CGAATTCGGTGAACGCCGGCTGGTACTGATCGACACCATGGGCCTGAGCCAGCGCGACCGCCAGGTCGCCGACCAGACCGCATTGCTCGAGGCGGGCCGCGGGGTGCAGCGCCTGCTCCTGCTCAACGCCACCGCAAGCGGGGCCACGCTGGACGAGGTGATCAGTTCCTATGTTTCTCCCGGACATCCGGGTTGCATCATCACCAAGGTTGACGAGGCGGCCAGCGTTGCGCCCGCCCTGGATGCCTGCCTGCGCCACTCGCTGACCATGCATTACGTCACCAACGGCCAGCGGGTTCCGGAGGATGTGCACCTGCCGAACCGTTCGTACCTGCTGCATCGCGCGCTGCGGTCGCCGGTGGATCCCGGGCTGCGTCCGCACACCGATGATTTACCGCTGCTGGTCGGGGCGCGCCAGACTGCAGCGGGAGAACGCCATGCTTGATGGGCGCGACCAGGCAGAAGGACTGCGCAGAATGCTCGCCTCCGGGCGCACCCGCACCATCGCCGTATTCGGCGCCCGTTCCGGCTGCGGCTCGACCAGCATCGCAGTCAACCTCGGCACGGCGCTGGCCGCGGCTGGACGCAGCGTGCTGCTGGTGGACGAACATTTCGGGCCCGGTAACGCAGCCGGCCTGCTCGGTGTGAACATCCGGCGTGAACTGCGTCACGCCATCAGCGGTGACAGCAGCCTTTCCGCCGTGGTGCAAGGGCGCCCCTCCGGTCTCATGCTTTTGCCGGCGGCAAGCGGGGCGCGTGCCCTCGGCCGCATGTCGCAGCCGGCGAGGGGCGAGGCCGTGGCCGGCCTCGGCATCAGCGATGGCTGGTGCGACATCGTGCTGGTTGACGCGCAGTCACCGGCCCCCGGCCGCCAGGCACTGCTCGGCGCAGCAGTACAGGAGGCGCTGATCGTGCTGCAGCCCGACCCGGTTTCCATTACCCAGGGCTATGCGGTGATGAAGCGCCTGCGCCGTGAATACGGCATTGACCGCTTCCGTGCGCTGATGAACCGTGCCGCCGACAGCGGCTTGGCCGATCGCGCCGCGGCAAACCTGACGCATGCCGCACGCGGCTTCCTCGATGCATCACTTGATTATGCGGGCTCGATCCCGCAGGACCCCGCTTTTGCTTTGGCAGCGGCTCGTGCCAAGCCGCTGGTGGAAGTCGACCCGGCATCGCCCGCGGCGGTGGCGCTGCAGGTGCTGGCCCGCGCGGTGCTGTCGTGGCCCGCAGCGCGGCGCGGCGCTGACGGCCCCGCCAATCTTTTCCGGAAAATCACACACCAGGGCGCGGTGCCCCGCGCCGCCGCAGGAGCCTGACCATGTATGACGCCAGCAATGAAGCCGAAGTTGAACAGTGCGTGCTCAAGTTCGCGCCACTCGTCAAGCGCATTGCCCACCACATGATGGCTTCATTGCCGTCTTCGGTGGAAATCGATGACATCATCCAGTCCGGAATGATCGGACTGCTGGATGCTGCGCGCCGCTATACCGAAACCGAGGGCGCGCAATTCGAAACTTACGCGGTGCAGAGGATCCGTGGCTCGATGCTCGACAGCCTGCGCCAGGCGGACTGGCTGCCGCGCTCGCTGCGCCAGTCGCTGCGCCGCATCGAGAATACGATCTCGCGGCTGGAGCAGACGCATTGCCGGCCCCCCACGGAAAATGAACTTGCCGTGGCGATGAACATGACGCTGGCGGACTACCAGCACCTGCTGCAGGAGGCGCGCGGCTATCAGCTGGTGTCGTATGAGGATTTCAAGGCAGGTGAGGAGGAATCATTTGTCGACCGCTACTGCAGCGACGGCCGGCCCGATCCGCTGGCCTTTCTTGCAGACCGGGCGATGCGCGAGGAGCTCGCCGAGGCAATTGACTCCCTGCCCGAGCGCGAGAAGCGGGTGATGGGGCTTTACTACGAGCAGGAGCTCAACCTGCGCGAGATCGGCGAGATTCTCGGCGTCAGCGAGTCGCGGATTTGCCAGCTGCACACCCAGGCGATCGCACGCCTGCGTACCAGGCTCCGCCTCGCGGCCTGATCCTCGCGGTCGCGGCGGCCGCAAAACCGCCGCTCCCTTTCAGGCGGCGCGAAGACTGCACCGGGCCCGCTGCATCTGGCCTGCTGCACATGGCCTGAATTTTTCCGTGATTGGATCGGGGGCGGACTGGCTTGTCCGCTCCGCGTCAGGCTGCGCCCAGCTCGCGTGAATCCCAGCCGCTGACACTGCGGCCATGGCGGCCGTAGAGGCAGCGCCCGGGCGGCGAGATCGCAGCCAGAGCGTTCTGGTTGGCCAGAAGGCGTTCGGAGATCAGGGCGCCGTTGATGGCGTTCTGGCGCCAGGCTTCACGCGTGGCGCTGCGCAGTTCGCGCCACAGCACCAGTTCGCTTTCGTCGGCCCCGAGTTGCTGTTCCGCCGCCGTGGCGCCGATGCCCTGCGCCTGCAGCAGGGCCGAACGGCGTTCACCGAGGGCGGCCAGACGCGCCAGCAGCCCGGCCTTCGCCGGCAGCCCTGCTGCCACGCGGTCGGCATCGCCAGCGACCAGTGCATGCTGCTCCTCGCGCAGCAGCGCAAGCAGGTCGTTTGCCGCCTTGCGCTCGTGTTCGAGGGCGTCGATCAGGCTGTGTCGCGCGTTCCCGGCGGTCATGAGGCCGTTTTGCACCAGGGTCGGTGATCGCCCTGCACTCAGGCCTTGTGCGAGCCGATCAGCTCGCGCACGGTGTCAAGCAGGCGGTCGGCCACCACATCGGGGTTGACCTTGAAGCGGCCTTCAGCGATGGCCTGCTTGATTTCGGCGACCCGGGCAGCATCGACCACGCGGGATTCGCCCAGCCGGCTTTCGATCTCGCGCATCCGCGCCGACAACGTGCTCAGCTGTACGCTGGAACTGCCGCTGGCGCCGGCGCCGCTGTTGTTGCGGGGCTGTGTGCCCTTGTCGTCTCCGGCCAGACCGGAGAGCACCGGTCCCAAGCCATTAACCGTGATTTTCATGATCGGATTCCTGTCAGGGATGGACTGCGCTTCCAATAACGGCTGCCGGCGGCGGGACTTGATGCCCCTCGCGTGCGACCGTCACGCCTTCAATAACGGCAGCTTTGGTGAAACACTTTAAGAAAAAATTAACCCATTGATTTAATTCAATTATTTACCTCGACCACAGCATCGTGCCGGGCGATGCCATGCACCGTCTGGCCGGAGGGGCCGCGCACCTGCACCACCTGCCCGAGCTGGGCATGGGCCAGTGCCCGGCCCTCGGCACTGACCTCGAAACCGCGGCCGCGTGCGACCAGGCGCACGCTCTGTCCCTGCTGGATCACCACGGGCGCACGCAACAGGTCGGCGCGCAAGGGCTGGCCCGCCGCCACCGGCGCGGCAGTGCTGCGCCCGATCACCTGCGAGAGGTCCTGGGCAACGCCCGCCGGCAGCATCGCGAGGTCACCGCTTGCCGTGGTGACATCCGCGGCGGTCAGGGGGTGGCCCGGCGGCAGCGGACGCGAGGCCATCAGGTAGCTGCCATGCACCTGCACCGAGACCGGCACGTAGATCGTCCAGTTTGATGGCGCGCTGCAGCGCACTCCGACATGGGCCTTGCCCCAGAGACGCGCGCCGGGCGGCAAAAACACTTCATGGGCGGCGCAGGCAGGCAGCGGCGAACGGGTATCGATAGCGCCGACGTTGTAGCTGACGGTTCCGGGAAGCCCCGCGGTCTGGGCACGCAGGAACTGGTCAATCGCGACGCCCATCGCCGAGCCGCCCTGCGCGGCTGCGACAGGCCTGCCGTGGCCAACACCGGCAGCCACCGCGAGAGTGGTGGCAAGCATCATCAACAGTTTCTGGCGGTTCATCATGGCTACGCTCCTGGGCGGCCGGGGTTTCCCGGCGATGGCAAATTCTGCCGCCGTGACCGTGATGCGCAGTGCCGGAATTGAAGTGCTTTTCACCGCTTTATCCGAACCTGTGCATCCCGTTCGGCTGCCTAAGATGCGATCACTCTCAAAGTCATGGCCACTGTCACGGAGGTCGTATGAGCAACAATCGCAAGGCCCGCCGCGCAAACGAAAACGCCAGGGAGCGTGCGCGATGAATTCGAGGCTGGATGCAGCGCTGGCGTTTCACCAGCGTGCGCTGGACGTGCGCGCGCAACGGCAGCAGCTGATTGCCTCGAACATCGCCAACGCCGACACGCCGAATTACAAGGCGCGCGATATCGATTTCCAGGCCAGTCTCGACGCCGCGCTCAAATCCGGCACTCCCCCCGGTGCCCTGGCACGTACCGCACCCGGCCACCTGGGCGCAAGCAATGCCGCAGCGGGGCGCGCGCTGCTCTATCGCCAGACCGTGCAGGCCAGCGTTGACGGCAACAGCGTCGACATTGACGTCGAGCGCGCCCAGTTTGCCGACAACGCGCTGCGCTACGAGGCCAACCTGATGTTCATCAGTGGCCAGATCCGCGGCCTGCTGTCAGCCATCCAGGGTCAATAAGCAACAAGGAGCCCAAACCATGTCACTGTTCCGCGTATTCGATGTCGCAGGCAGCGCACTTACCGCGCAGTCGCACCGCCTCAACACCACCGCATCCAACCTTGCCAATGCCGACTCTGTTGCCGGTCCCGGCGGCGAGGCCTATCGCGCCAGGCATGTTCTGTTTACGACAGCCGCTGCCGGAACTGAAGGCGCCGTCGGCGTGCGTGTTGCCGGCGTGGTTGAAGACCAGTCGCCGCTGCGGCGCGTCTACGACCCGAAACATCCGGCCGCCGACGGCAGCGGCCACGTGTCCCTGCCCAATGTCAACGTGGTCGAGGAGATGGTGAACATGATCTCCGCATCGCGTTCGTACCAGAGCAGCGCCGAGATGATGAACACGGCGAAGACGCTTCTGACCAAAACCCTGAACATCGGCCAGTAAAACGGCCCGAGCCAAGGAGATCAGCGATGGCATTACCCGTTATTCAAGCGATCAGCGCCGGCGTAGGTGCGGTCAACGCCGTCAACACCGTGTCGTCGTGGGTGCGCGGCAATGGCGCCGCGCAGGCCGCTGCGGCACCGGCCGCTGCGACCACCGGTCCCAGCCAGGCAAGTGCTGCCGACCAGGGTGACCGTTTCCTCAAACTGCTGGTGGCCCAGATGCGCAACCAGGACCCCCTTAACCCGCTAGATAATGCGCAGGTGACCACACAGATGGCGCAGATCAGCACGGTCACCGGCATCGAGAAACTCGACGGCAGTATCGGTGGCCTGCGCCAGTCGCTGGTCGCCGCGCAGTCGCTGCAGTCTGCCGGCGTGATCGGGCGGCAGGTCCTGGCCACCGGTGCAACGCTGAGCCTGGGCGCGAACGGCGGCAGTGCCGCGCTGGAGCTTCCCGCCGCCGCGGGCCGCGTGCAGGTCAGCATTGCCACGCCGGCCGGTGCGGTGCTGCGGCGGCTGGAGCTGGGTGCACTGCCCGGCGGCATTTCGACCTTCCAGTGGGATGGCATGACTGATGCCGGAGGGCGTGCGGCCCCCGGCAGTTACGTGTTCAGGATCACCGCCAGCGACGGCAACCGGATGGTGGCCGCAACGCCGCTGTCCGCAGGACGCGTGGGCGGGGTTTCACTCAGCAACGGCACGGTGCAACTCAACCTCGAAAGCGGCGGTGACCTCAATGTCGCCGACGTACGGCGAATTCTCTGATTACAGCCAACAAGGCAAAGGAGCAAACATGGGCTTTCAATCCGGACTGAGCGGTCTCAACGTCGCCGCGAAGAATCTCGACATCATCGGCAACAACGTCGCCAATGCCGGTACCGTCGGCTACAAGGGTTCGCGGGCGATTTTCGCCGATGTCTTCGCAAATTCACTGACCGGCGGCGGCGCAGGGCAGATTGGCATTGGCGCAAAGGTTGCCAAGGTTCAGCAGCAGTTCAACCAGGGCAAAATCTCAGCAACAAATAATCCGCTCGATCTCGCAATCAGTGGAGGCGGTTTCTTCCGGCTAAGCAACAACGGCACCATCAGCTACAGTCGTAACGGGCAGTTCAACATCGACAACAGCGGCTACATCGTCAATAGCGATGGCCTGCAGGTTACCGGTTATCCGGTGGATTCTGCTGGCAACGTGATTCCGTCCTCGCCGCAACCGATGCGGCTGTCCTCGGCTGACATCGCGCCCAATGCGACCACCGAGTTCGAGGCCACGATCAACCTCGATTCGCGTGCCTCGGGCATCGCGTTGCCTTTTTCGGCCAGCGATCCCTCCACCTACACCAGTTCGACCTCGGGCACCGTGTACGACTCGCTGGGCAATCCGCACATGTTGACCATGTATTTCGTGAAAACCACGACCGCCGGACAATGGGCGCTGCACGGCACACTCGACGGAGGTCCGGTCGGCGACGTCAATCTCGGTGCTGGTGCCGGCAACCCGGCGACACTTAGCTTCAACAGCTCCGGAACGCTGACTACGACGATGCCACTTAACTTAAGTCTTGCCCTCTCCAACGGCGCGGTGACACCGCTGGGCATAGAGCTTGATCTCTCCGAATCTACCCAATTCGGCGCTGATTTCGGGGTCAGCGCGCTGTCCCAGGACGGCTATGCCGCCGGCCGCATGACCGGTTTCAACGTTGGCGCAGACGGCATCATCGTCGGCCGCTACTCCAACGGCGAGGCGATGCAGCTGGGCCAGATTGTGCTGGCCAACTTCGCCAATCCCGGCGGCCTGCGCCCCCTCGGCGACAACCAGTGGGAGGAAACCTCAGATTCAGGCCTTGCTCTGGTTGGCCAGCCGCAGACTGGCAGCCTGGGTTCACTGCAGTCGGCTGCGGTCGAGGATTCCAACGTGGATCTCACCCAGGAGCTGGTCAACATGATCACTGCGCAGCGCGCATACCAGGCAAACGCCCAGACAATCAAGACCATGGACCAAGTCTTGCAGACACTGGTCAACCTGCGCTAGAAACAGGAGCTAGAGATTGGACCGCCTGATCTATGTGGCAATGAGCGGCGCGAAGCAGACCATGCTTCAGCAGTCCACTGTCGCCAACAATCTTGCCAACCTGACCACCACGGGTTTTCGCGCGCAGCAGGCTGCGATGCGAGCGGCGCCTGTGGTCGGCGAAGGCCTGCCCACGCGCGCCTTTGCCGTCGATTCCACGCCGGGTGCGGATTTCCGCCAGGGTGTGATCCAGCATACCGGCCGCGACCTTGATGTCGCGATTGAAGGCCGTGGCTGGATTGCGGTTCAGGCCGCCGACGGCAGCGAGGCCTACACCCGTGCCGGCAGCCTCGAGGTGAACGGTAATGGCGTGCTGCAGACCCGTGGCGGGCTCAATGTCACCGGTGAGGCGGGGCCGATCGCGGTGCCACCGGATGTGCGTGTCACCGTCGGCCGCGACGGCACGGTGTCCACGGTGCCGGAAGGCAACCGTCCGAACCAGGTTGCCGCCCTGGGCCGCATCAAGCTGGCCAACCCGGACGAATCTCAGTTGGTACGCGGTGCCGACGGGCTGTTCCGGCTGCGCGACGGCGGTGTGGCGCCAGCTGATCCGCAGGTACGCATGGTTGGCGCCGCGCTCGAAGGCAGCAATGTAAATGCAGTGGATGCCATGGTCAGCATGATCGCGCTTGCCCGGCAGTTCGACCTTCAGATCAAGATGCTGCAGAACGCTGAAAACAACGACCGACAGGCCAGCCAGTTGCTGGCCTCCCGCTGAAACCCGATTAACCGAGGAGCTTCCCCATGATCCGCTCGCTCTGGATTTCCAAGACCGGACTCGACGCCCAGCAGACACAGATGGACGTCATTTCCAACAACCTGGCCAACGTCTCGACCAACGGCTTCAAGCGTGCCCGCGCGGTATTCGAAGACCTGCTCTACCAGACCATCCGTCAGCCCGGCGCTCAGTCCTCGCAGCAGACGCAGCTGCCGACCGGACTGCAGATCGGTACCGGCGTGAAGCCGGTGGCCACCGCGCGCATCTTCACCCAGGGGAACCTTCAGCAGACCGGCAACCCGCTGGACGTGGCGATCCAGGGCAACGGCTTTTTCCAGGTGCTGATGCCCGACGGCACCACCGCCTACACCCGCGACGGCTCGTTCCAGGTCGACAGCCAGGGCCAGCTGGTCACGGCCAGCGGTTTCGCCGTGCAGCCCGCGATCACCATTCCCGCCAACGCGCAGTCGGTGACCATCGGCCGCGACGGCGTGGTCTCGGTGCTGCGCCAGGGCAGCGCCACACCGAGCCAGGTTGGCGCGCTGCAGCTGGTCGGCTTCACCAATCCGGCAGGCCTGCAGAGTTTCGGCGAGAACCTGTATCTGGAGACCGCGGCCTCGGGTACGCCCAGCGCGAACACCCCCGGCACCAATGGCCTCGGCCTGCTCAACCAGGGTTACGCGGAGACCTCGAATGTGAATGTCGTCGAGGAACTGGTGTCGATGATCCAGACCCAGCGCGCATACGAAATCAATTCGAAATCCATCCAGACCTCGGATCAGATGCTGCAGCGTCTGGCCCAGCTCTGATCGCGGAGCTTGAAATGAAAAAGATACTGCTTGCCGCCGTGCTGCTGCCGCTGAGCGCGGCCTGCGTGCATACCGTGCCGCCCACCGCCGTGCAGCAGCCTTTGAGTGCCCGGCCAGCGCAACCCGCAGTCGCTGCGGCCGCCAACGGCGCGATCTTCCAGGTCGGCGCCAATGATCGCGCGCTGTTCGAGGACCGCCGCGCGCGCCGTGTCGGCGATACCCTCACCATCTCGATCAGCGAACGCACAGCCGCCAGCCGCAAATCCAATACCAACTCGGCCCGCGCCAGCAACAACCAGTTCGGCGTGAATTCCCTCGCGGGGCTGCCCGGCAAGAGTTTCCTCAATTCCAATCTCAACGCGACCTCGGATTTTTCCTTCGACGGCAGCGGCGAGAGCGCCAGCAACAACGATTTCAACGGCGTCATCACGGTCACCGTGATCGAGGTTCTTGCCAACGGCAACCTCCAGGTCAGCGGCGAGAAGCAGCTCGGAATCAACCAGGGTTCCGAGTTCATCCGCTTCTCGGGGATCGTCAACCCGCTGCACCTGACCAGCAGCAACACGGTGAGCTCGACCCAGGTAGCCGACGCCCGAATCGAATACCGCGCCAATGGCGCGCTCGACAGCGCCCAGGTGATGGGCTGGCTGTCGCGCTTTTTCCTCAATTTCCTGCCGTTCTGACAATGAGCGGGCTCATCACCATGACAGCCATGTTCCGCCGCTGTGCCGCGCCGCTGGCGCTTCTCGTGCTGCTGCTCGCCGCCGTGGCGCCGGTACAGGCCCAGCGCATCAAGGATCTTGCCACGGTGCAGGGCGTGCGCAGCAACCAGCTCATCGGCTACGGACTGGTGGTCGGTCTCGACGGAACCGGCGACCAGACCACCCAGACCCCGTTCACGGTGCAGAGCCTGACCACGATGCTGTCCCAGCTCGGCGTCACGCTGCCGCCGGGCGCCAGCCTGCAGCTGAAGAACGTGGCCGCGGTCATGATCACCTCAATGCTGCCCCCGTTTGCAGCGCCGGGACAGGCCATCGACGTCACGGTGTCCTCCATCGGCAATGCCAAATCACTGCGCGGCGGTACGCTGCTGCTGACGCCGCTGCGAGGCGCAGACGGACAGGTGTACGCCATGGCACAGGGCAATATCCTGGTCGGCGGCGTCGGTGCCTCGTCTGGCGGCACCAGCGTGCAGGTCAACCACCTGAGCGTCGGCCGCATTTCCGGCGGCGCGACCGTGGAGCGGGCGGTGACAATGCCGCTGGGCGGAGAGGCGGACATCCTGCTTGGCGTGCATGGCAGTGATTTCACCACCACGAACCGTATCGTTGATGCCATCAACGGCCATGTCGGCGCGGGCACTGCCACCGCCGTGGACGGCCGCACCATCCGCGTCGCCGCTCCGGCCGGCGCCGGGGAGCGGGTGGCCTTTCTCGCCCGCATCGAGGGGCTCGAGGTGCAGGCCGCCTCGGCCCGGGCGCGGGTCATCGTCAATGCACGCACCGGCTCGGTGGTGATGAACCAGGCAGTGAGCGTGGATGTGTGCGCGGTGGCGCACGGCAACCTCTCGGTGGTGATCACCACCGAACCGGTGATCAGCCAGCCGGGGCCGTTCTCCGGCGGCCAGACGGTTCAGGCGGAGCGTGCGCAGGTCGAGATCCGCCAGGACAAGGGCCTGCTCACCATGGTGCGCGGCGCCAATCTCAGCGACGTGGTGAAGGCGCTCAATGCCATCGGCGCCACGCCACAGGACCTGCTGGCGATCCTGCAGGCGATGAAGGCCTCGGGCGCACTGCGCGCCGAACTGGAGATCATCTGATGGCTGAGTGGAGCGCATCGCGATGAGCCTGCCTGCCCTGCCGCAATCCCTTGCGGTCGACACCCGCGCCCTTGACGACCTGAAGGTGCGTGCACGCAACAACCCTGAAACCGCACTGAAGGACGCCGCGAAGCAGTTCGAGGTCCTGTTCATGAACATGCTGCTCAAGAGCATGCGGGACACGGTGCCGCAGGAGGGTTTGTTCGACAGCGAACAGACGCGCTTCTACACATCGATGCTCGACCAGCAGCTCTCCGAGAAAATGTCCACCCGCGGCATCGGCCTGGCCGAGATCATGGTCCGACAGCTGCAGCGCCAGAGCCATGCGGTTCCGGCCACAGACGCTGCCGGTGTCAATGGCATCAACGGTATCGGGTCCGTTCCGGGCGCGGCCGCGCCCGCCGGGCCTTCGCGTTCCGCCGCGCCGGTCGGCGACGCGCGGGCCTTTGTCAACCGCATGTGGCCGGAGGCTGCCGAGGCGAGCCGCACCACCGGCATACCCGCGCATTTCATCCTTGGCCAGGCCGCCCTCGAATCGGGCTGGGGCGCGCGCGAAATCCGCGGCGCCGACGGCAGTGCGAGCCACAACCTGTTCGGCATCAAGGCCGGCCGCGGCTGGCAGGGCGGCAGTGTGGAGGTGACCACCACCGAATACACCGACGGCGTGCCGCGCAAGACCGTGGAGCGCTTCCGCGCCTACGACTCCTATGCCTCGGCGTTCGAGGATTACGCCCGGCTGCTGAAGAACAACCCGCGCTATGCCGGTGTCATTGAGGGGTCCCGCGATGCCGCATCCTTCGCGCGTGCGTTGCAGCAGGCCGGATATGCCACCGATCCCCAATATGCAGACAAGCTCACCCGCGTGATCAACGGCAATGTGCTTCGACAGAGCCTGCTCGGCTGAGGTTTGAGGAGAAACGACTATGACAAGCGGCATTTTTGGGGTGGCTGTCAGCGGCCTCAACGCTGCCCAGGCCGGACTGGTGACGACCGGCCACAACATCGCCAACGCCAACACCGCGGGTTACCATCGGCAGTCGGTGATCCAGTCGGCGGCGCCTCCCCAGCTTACCGGTTCCGGCTTTTTTGGTCAGGGTGTCAATGTCGAATCGGTGGTGCGCAACTACAGTGCTTTTCTCGACAGCCAGGTTGTACGTGCCGAGGCGAGAGCTTCCTTTTTCACCACCCAGTCTGCCCAGCTGGCACAGCTTGACGGCCTGCTCGCCGATCCTGCTGCAGGGCTTTCACCTGCACTGCAGTCTTTTTTTGCTGCAGTCAACGAGGTAGCGGCCAACCCCGCATCGTTGCCTTCGCGCCAGTCACTGCTGTCTTCGGCACAGACCCTAGCGGCAAGGTTCGGAGAAATCGATGGTCGTCTGGCCGAAATCGCCCGGGGAGTCAACTCGCAGCTGTCGGGAAGTGTCTCAAGCATCAACAGTTATGCCACTGAAATCGCGCTGCTTAACGAGCGCATTCACGTCGCGCAGAGCGCCGCGGGTCAACCACCCAACGACCTGCTTGACCAGCGCGACCGGCTGATCGGCGAACTGAATCGAATCGTCGGCGTGTCCACCGTGACCCAAAGTGACGGCGCCCTGAATGTTTTCATCGGCACCGGTCAAAGCCTGGTGGTAGGCAACCAGGCGACACAGCTTTCTCTGCAGGCATCGGCCGAAGATCCCACATTCTTCAATTTGGTACACCGGCAGGGTACGGGCGCTGCGCCGATCGCCTCGCGCAGTCTGCAGTCGGGCAGCCTTGGTGGACTGCTGGCGTTCCGCGAAGGCGCCCTGGTTGAGTCGCGCGACGGGCTGGGCCGGATAGCGACGGTGCTCGCTTCGACTTTTAACGAACAGCATAGCCTGGGCCAGGACTACGACGGAGCCGCGGGCGGACTGTTTTTCGCGGCTCCCCAGGTAGCGGTGGCTGCGCGTGCCTCGAACACCGGCAATGCGGTGCTGGCTGCTTCCCATGCCGATGTGTCAGCCCTCGAAGTTTCGTCGTACCGTGTTACTTACAGCGCCGGCAGTTTTCTGGTGACACGGCTTTCCGACAACAGCACCACGACCTGGGCTTCATTGCCGCAGACGGTTGACGGATTCATGCTCAATCTCGCATCCGGTACGCCCGCCGAGGGTGACAGCTTTGTCGTCGAGCCGGTGCGATATGGCGCCCGTAATTTCAGCGTTGCCGTCGACAGCGTGGCCCGCATCGCGGCAGCAGCACCGATCCGCAGCGCTGCAGTCGCAGGCAATACCGGCAGCGCCACGATCAGCGCCGGCAGCGTCAACCCGCCCGCGCCGCTGAATGCAAACCTGCAGCAACCCGTCACCATCAACTTCACCAGCCCCGGCACTTTCAATGTCAGCGGCACCGGCACCGGCAATCCGGTTGGCCTGTCTTACACGCCGGGCGCCGACATCAGCTACAACGGCTGGACCATCCGCATCAGCGGCACGCCGGCAGCCGGTGACAGCTTCATCATCGAGGCCAACAGCGGCGGGCGCGGTGATAACCGCAACGCGCTGCAGCTGGCCGCGTTGCAGGGCGCGCAGAATCTCGTCGGCGGCCGCGCCGGCTACCAGAGCGCTTACAGCCAGATCGCCGGCAGCGTCGGTGCTCGCACCCGGGAAGCGCAGATTTCAGCCGAAGCCCAAGACAATGTCACCGCGCAGGCGCGCCAGGCCCAGCAGTCGCTGTCCGGGGTCAATCTCGATGAAGAAGCGGCAAACCTGATCCGTTACCAGCAGGCCTACCAGGCCTCGAGCAAGGTGGTTGAGGTGGCCTCGCGGCTGTTCGAGACATTGCTCGGCATTTCAGGGAGATGACCAGCATGCGCGTGAGCACCAGCAGTCTCTATGAAACCGGTGTCGGCGGCATGTTGCGGCTGCAGGACCAGCAGCTGCGACTGCAACAGCAGGTTTCCACCGGGCGCCGTATAAATTCACCAGCCGACGACCCGATTGCCGCTGCTGCGGTTCTTGAGATCGGCCAGGCCCAATCCATGCAGGAGCAGTTCGGACGCAATATCGAAAGCGCGCGCAGCGCCCTGCTGCAGGAGGAGCAGGCCCTGGGCGATGCCACCCGCGTGCTCCAGGATATCAAGACCTTGGCAGTGAACGCCGGCAATGGCGCGCTCTCCAATGCCGACCGCATGGCGCTGGCGACCGAACTGCAGGCGCGATATGACGAACTGCTTGCCATCGCCAACCGCAGCGACGGCAACGGGCATTACCTGTTTTCCGGATTCAAGGCGGATACGCCGCCTTTCCTGCAGAACGCCGGCGGCGCGATCAGCTACCAGGGTGACGAGGGCCAGCGCCTGGTCCAGATCGGCGTCCAACGCCGTGTCGCGGTCAGCGACTCGGGCGCCGCAGTGTTCATGACGGTGCGTGAGGGTGATGGCCGGATTGTTGCTGCCGCCGCGCAGGCCAATGCCGGAAGCGCCATTGTCGGCACGACCTCCGTGGGCAACGAGGCGGCCTGGAACGATCCCGCCAATCCGCGTGAGTTCTCGATCCGTTTCCATGTTGATGCCACGGTAACGCCGGCTCAGACCACGTATGACATTGTTGACACGGTGAACAACGTTTCGCTGCTCACCGGGGCTATACCTGCAGCAGGGCCCCACCTGCGCAGCTACAGCGAGAGCGCACCGATCGCGCTGCGCACAGTGGCGCCACCCGACACCAATCCGGTGCCATTTGATTTCGGTGCCACGGTGGCGGTCAGCGGAGCACCGGCCGACGGCGACCTCATCGGCGTGCGCGCGGCAGCCACGCGCGATATGTTCGGCATGATTTCCGACCTGATTTCCAGCCTGCGTCAAGGGCAGTCCGCCACCGCGGCTTCAGCCGCCGCCTACCGCAACCGCCTCGACACTGCGCTCACCGGGATCGACAACGCGCTTGACCAGGTGCTGCTGGTCAGGGCCGGGGCGGGCACCCGGCTGGCGGAGCTCGATACTGCGCAGACTGCGGCCGAAGATGCGGTCCTCAATCATCAGCAGAACCTGTCACGGCTGCAGGATCTTGATTACGCCGCAGCTCTGTCCGAACTGGCACAGCGCCAGGCCCAGCTCGAGGCCGTGCAGAAATCCTTCCTTCAGATCACGCGTCTGCGCCTGTTCGATTTCATCTGAGGCAGGTCATCATGGCGAAAACCCGTCACTTCCGTAAATCCGTCCTCCTGCTGTGCATGCTGCCGCTGGGCGGTTGCGTTTCTGCCGGCAGTGAAAGCACTCGTTCACCGCTGGTGGCGGACAAGGTGCTGCGGCTCTCCCCCTCGCTTTCCGTGCCGCTGGAGGCCATCGTCGCCGGAGCGGTGCTGTTTGCAGTGATTGATCCGCTGGCGCCGAACTGGGAAGTGGAGGCGCGCCCGCTGGGTGAAGGGCGTTACCTGCTGGCGCTGACCATGAAGCGCTTCGTGTCCGGCGGTGATGGCGAGGCCTACCAGGTGATGCAGCGTGCAGCCGAGCGGCTGCAGCGAGAGGCCGGTGCGGTTGCCTATTCGGTAGCTGCCTACAGCGAGGGCATAGATTCGGGCCTGCCCGCGGCGCGCAGGGTCGCGCGCGCGCTGATCGAATTGCGCTGAAGTTTATTCAGCGGCCGAGGCTGAACAGCCTCTCCATGGCTACGCGCAGCAGGCTTTCGGCTGTCGCCGGCAGCCAGGGCAGCGTCAGCAGCAGCGCGGCGAAACCCACGGCGAGCGTGATCGGAAAGCCGATCGCGAATACGTTGAGCTGGGGAGAGGAGCGGGTCAGCGCGGCTAGCGCCAGGTTCACTGTCAGCAGGGTAGCGATCACCGGCATCGCCAGCAGCAATGCGGCAGAAAAGATGCCCGCGCCCCAGCCCGCGATATCCAGCCAGCGGCCGGTGCCGGGAAGCGTGCCGACCGGAAGGTCCCGGAAGCTTTCCGCAAGCGCGGACAGCATCAGCAGATGGCCGTTCAGGGCCAGGAAAATCAGCGTAGTGAGAACGCCCAGGAATTGGCCGACCACCGGCATCTGGCCGGCATTCTGCGGGTCGTAGAACATCGCGAAACCGAGGCCCATCTGCATGCCGATCAGTTCCCCTGCCATTTCCACCGCGGTGAATACCAGCCTCACAGCGAAACCCATGGTGAGTCCGATCAGCAATTGCTGCGCGAAGATGCCGAGCCCGGCCAGCGAGTCAGGTGCCACTTGCGGCACCGGCGGCAGAGTCGGCGTCACGACGACGGTGATGAGCAGCGCAAGGCCGAGGCGCATGCGCAGTGGAAAGCGCGGATTGCCGAATAGCGGCGCCGAGATGAGCAGTCCCAGGACGCGGGCGAAGGGCCACAGGAATGCAGCGAGCCAGGCTGATAGCTCGGCGCTGCTGAAAGTCAGCACGACGCCGCGCGCTCAGCCGATCACGGAGGGAATGCTGGTGATCAGGCGCCGCATGTAATCGGTGAGCAGCGTCAGCATCCACGGTCCCGACACCACCAGCATGATGAACACCGCCGCCAGCTTCGGGATGAATGACAGCGTCATTTCATTGATCTGGGTGGCAGCCTGGAACACGCTGATCAGCAGGCCCACTGCCAGTGCGGCGAGCAGCAGCGGCGCCGAGACCAGCAGCGTCATCTCGATGGCCGAGCGGCCCAGAGCAACTACGGCTTCGGGTGTCATAAAAATACCTTATTTTCAATTGGTTATGCTATGCCGGGTAGAAACTCTGCGCCAGCGATCCGATCAGCAGATTCCAGCCGTCAACCAGGACGAACAGCATGATCTTGAACGGCAGCGCGATCAGCGCCGGCGATACCATCATCATGCCCATCGACATCAGCACGCTGGCAACCAGCATGTCGATGATGAGGAAGGGGATGAACACGATGAAGCCGATCTGGAAGGCGGTCTTCAGCTCGCTGGTGACGTAGGCTGGCACCAGTATCTTCAGCGGCACCGCGGTGACATCCGCCGGCGGCGCCTCGCCGGACAGACGCACGAACAGTTCAAGGTCGGTTTCCCTGGTTTGGCGCAGCATGAACTGGCGCAGCGGTTCCGCGGCCTTGACCAGCGCCTGGCCAACGTCGAGCTTGTTCTCGACGTAGGGCTGGTAGGCCTCGGCATGGATGCGCTCGAGCACCGGCGACATCACGAACAGGGTCAGGAACAGCGCCAGTCCGACCAGCACCTGGTTCGGCGGTGCAGTTGGCGTACCCAGCGCCTGGCGCAGCAGCGACAGCACGATGATGATGCGGGTGAAGCCGGTCATCATCAGCAGCACGGCCGGCAGGAAAGTGAGCGAGGTCAGCAGCAGCAGGGTCTGGATCGACAGCGTCCAGGTCTGGCCACCACCGGGCGCGGGTGTGCTGGTCAGGGCGGGAATGCCGGATTTCTGCGCCAGCACCGGCAATGCCAGTCCGAACAGCAGCACGCCGGCGAGCCCGCCGGCCAGCTTAGCGCGCATGTTTGCGCTCCAGTGTGCGCTGCAGCCAGTCTGCGAGCCGGGCCGCATGCACCGGCGCCGGGGCCGCCGGCGGAGGCAGTTCGCCGCGGGCCATGCTGTGCAGGGCGCTGACGCTGCCCGGCGCCACACCGACCACCAGCCAGGTGCCGCCGATTTCGACCACCACCACGCGTTCACGCTGGCCGACGGCGGCGGCTGCAACCACGCGCAGCGCATTGCCCCCGGCAAGGCCGTGCCCGGACATGCGTTTCATGACCCAGCCCATGCCCAGCACCAGCGCCAGCACGATGGCAAGGCCGAGCAGCATCTGCAGCATGCCAGCGAGGGAAAAGGCAGCCGCGGTTTCCGCGGCCTGCGCCGGGGCGGCAGTCGTCAATGCCGCAAGAGTGAGGAGCCGGTTACGGAGTGTGTGCATGGTTTTAGCGGCGCAGCTTGCGGAGGCGTTCACTGGGCGTAATGATGTCAGTGAGGCGGATGCCGAATTTGTCATTCACCACCACCACCTCGCCCTGTGCGATCAGGCAGCCGTTGACCAGCACATCCATCGGTTCGCCGGCCATGCCGTCGAGTTCCACCACCGAACCCTGTGCAAGCTGCAGCAGGTTCTTGATCGGCACTTTGGTGCGGCCGAGTTCGACCGTTAGCTGCATCGGGATGTCTAGGATCAGGTCAATGTCGCCCGGCGCTTCGTTGCGTGCGCCGCTGCCTGAGAATTTTTCGAAGATCGCCGCCGGCGTGCCGCGCATCGGTGCCGCTTCGGCGGCGCCGGTGCCGGCGATGCTGCTGTCCTCGGCCTGGGCCGCGGCTGGGGTCTGTTCATTCATCATGGGCTCCGCTCAAGGGGCGCAGGGTGCGAGCAGCCGCTCGACCTTCAGCGCATACTGTCCGTTCAGGATTCCGCACTTGCATTCCATCACCGGTACCCGGTCCACTTCGGCCACCAGCGGTTGCGGAATTTCGAGGCTGATCACGTCGCCGACCTGCATCGCCAGCAGTTGCTGTATCGAAACCTCAGCGCGGCCGAGATTGACCACCATCTCGACAGCCGCGCTCTGCACGCCGCTGGACAGGCGGCGCACCCAGGCCTGGTCGGGATCCGCGTCCTCCCCGGGCACCGTGCCGGAAAGACGGTCGCGGATCGGCTCGATCATCGAGTACGGCAGGCAGATATGGAGATCGCCGCCATCGGCGCCGAACTCGATCGAGAACGTCGTCACTGCTGCAAGGTCTGCGGGTGCGCCAATGTTGACCAGTTGCATCGACAGTTCCGAGCGCAGGTATTCCGGTGTCAGCGGGTGTACCGGCACCCAGGCGTTTTCGAGGCTTGCTGTGACGATGCCGAGCAGGCGCTGGATGATGCGCTGCTCGGTCTGCGTGAAGTCGCGTCCGTCAACCGGAGTGTGAAGCCGGCCGCTGCCTCCGAACAGGCTGTCCACCACCGAGGACACCAGTGCAGGATCAAGCACCACCAGCGCCGTGCCGCGAAGCGGTTTCAGGCGCAGCAGATTGATGCTCGCCGGAACCAGAAGGCTGCGCGTGAAGTCCGCGTAACTCTGGATCTTGATTGCGCCGACGGAGATTTCAGGCGTGCGGCGCGCATAGTCGATGATTCCGCTGCGCAGCCGGTGTGAAAAAGATTCGTTGATGCTCTCCAGCGTCAGCAGGCGGCCGCGCTGGGCGCGGTCCTGCGACGACAGGTCGAAGCTGCGCACACCCCCGGGCGGTTGCGGTTCTGCCGCAGCTCCCGGTTCTCCGGTGACGCCCTGCAGCAAGGCATCAACCTCGTCCTGGGACAGGAAATCCGTGCTCATCGTACCGTTGCCGTATTACTGGATCAGAAAAGAAGTGAAAAGCACACCCAGGACCATCGGCTGGGCGGACCGCGGCATTTCCGCGGCTGCGGCGGGTACCCCTTCAGCGGCGGCTTCGGGTGCATCTGTCTGGTTGACGCCGGCCACGGGCGTGATGTTGACCTGCTGGTCTGCTGTTTTTTTCAGAGAGGCTGGATCAACGATTTTTGACGCTTCAAGCTGCAGTTCCCGGGCAAGCTGATTTTTGCCCTCGAGCCGAAGCATATCGTTCACACTTTTCGCTGAAAGTATGAGCAGCATGCGGTTGCGGATTTCAGGCATCTGGCCCTTGATTTTTTCTGCAACTGCATCACTGGCCACCTTGAGCGTGATCCCAACCTGTATGTAATGCTGGGGCGCGCCTGCATCAGGACGCAGGTTGACGGTAAAGAGTTCCAGCGGCACAAATGCGGGCTGTACCACCGGCGCTGGTTTTTCCGCCCCGCTTTCGCGGCCAATCATCCACCACGCGACGCCGCCGCCGCTGCCGCCGACAGCCAGCGCAGCCACCAGCAACAACAGGATTTTCTTCATGCCACCCCCGGCTGCCGCCGGTGCCTGTCCCGCTTCTGCCATGACACCTCCCGCTTGATCATGACCATCATTGTCCGGCTGTGCCAGCCACTGCGAATGCCGGATTAAGTGGCGTTAAGCCCTGCATCTCCCGCCTTCGCTGTGCTCAGGCATAGGTATCAACAAGCAGCCTGCCGATGGTGGCTCGCATGGGTGCCGCCGCCAGCATTTCCTCTGAAGGAGTGGCCCGGTCGTGCGGCAAGCTGCCGCTCCGCTGCTGGCCGCGCTCCTGTCCATGCGGCTGGTTCCCGCTGGAAACCGAGGCCTCGCCCAACTGCAGACCGGCCTGTTGCAGCGAGTCACGCAACTGGGGCAGGGCCTGTTCGATCACCTCGCGCACCTGAGGGTGAAGGGCCACAAACGACACGCTGGCCTCGTTGCGTTCGAGCGAGATGCGTACGCTGATCGGTCCCAGTTCCTCGGGGCTGATGCGAAGTTCAGCAGCCTGCAAACCTTTGCCGATGCTGAAGGTAACCCGTTCAGAGAACTGCCCGGCCCAATCGCGATGTTGCAGCGGCAGTGCCACGTCGAGTTGCGGCAGCCCGGATGTGGCGACCGCCGCTGTCGTGGTTGCCGCGGGTGCCAGTGCCAGAGCCCCGACCGTGGTTGTCGCAGCCGGCGCAGTGCTGCCCGTACCGGCAGACGCGCCTCCCGCAGCCGCAGGTGCAATGCCGGGCGTGTTTTCCGCGGCGAACGCATCGAGTGGCGCGGTTTGCCCCGGGTCCGTTACAGTAGTGACCGATTCTCCTGCCTGACCGGCCTTGGCGTCGGCACGGTAGTCCGGCGCGGGTTTCCCCTGTCCCGGTCTTGCGTGGGCGGCAATCGGGGCGGGCTGCAGGGCCAGCACAGCCCGTTTGCCTCCGGCCGTTGTCATGCTGCGATCCGCTATGGCTGTATCCGCCCCGGTGCTCAAGCCAGGGATCAGCGCTGCCACTGTCCCGGCGCCGTCGAGCATGGCCGGCAGCTGCGGCGGCGCTTCCCCCGGCGGCGTGACGGCGGCCGTATCGACGGGAGTGTCGCCGGACGTGGATTCGGATTCCGGGCGGGAAGCAGCCTGCTGCTCATCCGGCAGCTCCGCCGCCAGTGCTTCGGAAAATCCTGAGGCAGGCACGTCGGAGGATGGCGGGGAATTGGGTGCGGCCGGGGGGGTGACCGGCGCGATGGCGGCGATATTCATGGCAGTTCCTGTCGCGGCAAGCCGTTCATGCGCTGCGCGCCTTGCGGCTGCCGCGCTGGCTGGTGAGTTCGTCCAGGGCTCGTTGCTCGGCGCGACGTTCCTGCAGCTGCGCCGTGGTCTGGTGGCGCTCGGCTAGGGTGCCGAAGGCCTTGACCCGGCGGCGGCGGTCCAGGTGTTCGCGCTGGCCGGCGGCCACCTGCTTGCGCGCCTGTTCCACCGTGGCCTGCTGCTGGAGGATTGCGGTGTCGAGCTTGTCCATGAACTCGTGGAAGTTGCCGAAGGGCAGGTTGCTCGGGTTGTCGCGCAAAGCTGTTCGGAAACGCTCGAGATATTCCTCGCGGTAGCGCTGTAACAGTTGCAGCTTTAGCTCGAGCTGGCTGGCCTGCGCCGTCAGGGTGCCCAGGCGCAGCGCCGACTTTTCGGCCTCACGTTCGGCCAGGTCGAGGATGGGTTGCAGTCGGAAAGACTTGGTCATGCGGTTCTCCGTGTAGACATGGCTTAGTGCGTGCCGTTACTGCTATCCAGCAACTGGCCCAAGCCTGCAACGCTTTGTACATAGCGTGACTGTTCGCTCATCCCCTGCTGCAGGAAACGCTCCATTTCCGGCTGCAGTGCGATCGCCTGGTCGAGAAGGGGGTCGCTGCCTGCGGCGTAGGCACCGACGCTGATCAAGTCGCGGCTGCGCTGGTAGCGCGAGTAGAGCTGCTTGAAGCGGCGCACGCGCTCGAAATGCTTCTCGTCGATCAGTGCGGTCATGGCGCGGCTGACCGAAGTTTCGATGTCAATGGCCGGGTAATGACCGGTATCGGCCAGCTGGCGCGACAGCATGATGTGGCCGTCGAGGATCGCGCGTGCGCTGTCGCCCACCGGATCCTGGGCATCATCTCCCTCGATCAGCACGGTGTAGAAGGCGGTGATCGAGCCCCCGCCCTTCCCGGCGTTGCCGGCGCGCTCGACCAGCTGCGGCAGCTTGGCGAAGACCGATGGCGGATAACCCTTGGTCACCGGCGGCTCGCCGATCGCCAATGCGATCTCGCGCTGTGCCATCGCGTAGCGCGTGAGCGAATCCATGATCAGCAGCACGTGCCTGCCCTGGTCCCGGAAATGCTCGGCGATTGCCGTCGCGTAAGCCGCGCCCTGAAGGCGCATCAGGGGGCTGACATCGGCCGGCGCCGCGACGACCACCGATCGTGCCAGTCCCTGCTCGCCAAGGATGGTCTCGATGAATTCCTTCACTTCGCGGCCACGCTCGCCGATAAGGCCGACCACGATCACATCGGCGCTGGTGTAGCGCGCCATCATGCCCAGCAATACGCTCTTGCCGACGCCGCTGCCCGCGAACAGGCCCATGCGCTGGCCGCGACCGACGGTGAGCAGGCCATTGATGGCACGGATGCCGGTGTCGAGTGGTTCGCTGATCGGTGCGCGATCAAGCGGGTTGAGCGGGCGGTTGTGCAGCGAAACCGCGCGTTCCGTTCGCAGCGGACCGAGCCCGTCGAGTGGCTTGCCGGTGCTGTCGAGCACGCGGCCGAGCAGGCCGTTGCCCACCGGCACGTGCTTGGCGTAGTCGGCGGCACGCCGCCGCGGCCGCGGCGTTTCGGCCAGGCGCGGCCGCTCCACCGCAGGCTCGAGCGCGACGATGCGTGCTCCCGGCGTCACGCCATAGGTATCGGAAGCTGGCATCAGATACAGGCGGTCATCGGAAAAACCCACAACTTCCGCGTCCACGGCCTGTCCGCCCGGTAGTTCGACGTTACAGCAGCTGCCAACTGCCAGTCGCAGACCGGCAGCCTCCATCACCATGCCGGTGACGCGGATCAGGCGGCCGCTGGCGCGTACCGTCGGCGTCACCTTGGCTACATGGCAGCAGTCAGCGAGGAACTTGACCAGCGCGGTCTGGCGGTTGCTCATCACGGATTGTCCGGCGTGTCGAGCCATGCGCCGTCGCGGCCGAAGGCGGCGAGCAGGCGCTGCCAGCGGCTCTCGACGCTGGCATCGAGGGAGCCGCCGGCGCTTTCCAGCCGGCAGCCGCCGCGGGCAAGCGACGGATCCTCGCTGATGATCCAGCCCCCGGCCTTGCACTGCTCCTCCAGGTTTTCGCGCACGATCTTCGCATCCGCGGGATGCAGCGCGACCTGCGCAGGTGCATGAGCACGACCTGAGGCCTGAAGGCACTCCCGTACTACCGGAAGTACCAGTTCCGGGCGGAGGCGAAGCGCTTCACCGGCGATACGCCGTGCCAGTGCAATTGCTAGGTCGAGCAGCTCGTCTGCGAGATGGGCGTCAATGGCCGACACTTCGCGGTTGGCCGTGGCCAGCAAGGCATTGAGCTGCATGACCTGCATCGCCGTCGCACGCTGCACATCGGCCTGTGCGGCAGCGACTCCTGCGCGATAGCCGGCCTCGTAGCCTTCACGCTGCGTTACAGCATCAGGCTGTGCATCTTCGACGCACGGTTTTTCATCCGTGACGGTATCGAAGGAGTTGAGCTCCCAGCGCTGGTAGGCCGAAAGTTTCTCTCGCGGTATGACTGTGCTGGACATCGCTGTTAGCCCCTAGGTCAGACAAAAGCTTCGCCGCCGCCGCTGGCCAGCA
>JAJTHX010000352.1 GCA_021300125.1 Betaproteobacteria bacterium
ACCCGGACTTCACGGTGCGCGAGAACCTGCGCGTGTTCGGACGTTATTTCGACATCACCGATCCGGTACTCGCCGCCCGCACACCCGACCTGCTCGAGTTCGCCGGGCTTGCCAGCCGTGCCGACACCCGCATCCAGACACTCTCGGGCGGCATGAAACGGCGGCTCACCCTGGCGCGGGCGCTGGTCAACGATCCCGAGCTGCTGTTCCTCGACGAGCCCACCACAGGCCTCGATCCCCAGGCACGGCACGTGATCTGGGAGCGCCTGCGCAATCTGCTGAAGCAGGGCAAGACGCTGCTGCTGACCACGCACTTCATGGAAGAAGCCGAGCGGCTGTGTAGCCGCGTCGCGATCATGGACCACGGGCGCATCATCGCCGGGGGCGAGCCGCAGGCGCTGATCGCGCGGCATGTCGAACCGCATGTGGTCGAGGTTTACGGTGAAGCCGCCGTGCAGTGGGCCGCCGAATACGGCCGCAGCCGCGCCGAACGCTGCGAGACCACCGGCGAAACGGTGTTCTGCTACACCCGGAATCCGGCGCCGCTGGTGGCCGATCTCGACACCCGCGCCACGCTGCGCTACCTGCATCGCCGCGCCAACCTTGAGGACGTGTTCCTCAAGCTGACCGGGCGCGACCTGAGGGACTGACATGCGGAAAAGTCCCTGGGCCGCCCCGCGTCCGAGCCTGCGCCTGATCCATGTCTGGCGGCGCAACCTGCTGGTGTGGCGCAAGCTGGCGGTGCCGTCGATGCTGGGCAACCTGGCCGACCCCCTGCTCTACATGTTCGGTCTCGGCTACGGCCTCGGCCGCATGCTTGAGGATGTCGGCGGCATGTCGTACATCGCCTTCCTTGCCGCCGGCGTCATCTGCTCGAGCACCATGATGAGCGCCTCCTTCGAGGCGATGTATTCGGCGTTTTCACGCATGCATGTGCAGAAGACCTGGGATGCCATCCTCAATGCGCCGCTGACGCTGGACGATGTGCTGTTCGGCGAGCTGGTGTGGGCGGCAAGCAAAAGCTTCCTGTCGGGCTGCGCGGTGCTCATCGTGGCCGCAGTGCTCGGGCTGATTCCCTCGCCGCTGGCGCTGGCGGTGATACCCCTGATTTTCCTGACCGGCCTTGCCTTCGCCGGACTCGGCCTGATCATGACCGCGCTGTCGCCAAGCTATGACTTTTTCATGTACTACTTCACGCTGTGCGTGACGCCGATGATGCTGCTTTGCGGCGTGTTCTTTCCCCTGTACGAGCTGCCGGTCGCAGCGCAATGGGCGGCGCAACTGCTGCCGCTGACGCATGCCGTGGCGCTCGCCCGTCCGCTGGTCAGCGGTGAGGTGCCCCCGGCGTGGGCCCTGCACATCGCCGTGCTCGCGCTGTATGCGGTGGCGAGCGCCTATCTGGCGCTGGCGCTCTCGCGGCGGCGGCTGCTGACGTAAGATGACGCCATGCTCTGGATCAAGACCTTCCATCTGCTGTTCGTGATGTCGTGGTTTGCCGGTCTGTTTTACCTGCCGCGGATTTTCGTCAACCTCGCGCAGGAAGATCAGCCGGCGTCCCGTACGCGCCTGCTGCTGATGGCGCGCAAGCTCTACCGCTTCATGACCATTCTCGCCGTGCCGGCTTTGGGCTTCGGGCTGTGGCTATGGCTGGCATACGGCATCTCCGGCGGCTGGTTGCACGCCAAGCTGGCGTTGGTGGTGTTGCTGATCGGCTACCACCACGCCTGCGGCAGCCTGCTGCGCAAGTTCGAGCTGGGGCTCAACACGCGCTCCCATGTCTGGTACCGCTGGTTCAACGAAGTGCCCGTGCTGCTGCTGCTGGCGACGCTGGTGCTGGTCGTGGTCAAGCCCTTCTGAACACCCTGCGCAGCGCCGTCGTGCTGTGCCTGCTCGCCGGCGCCGTGCCGCCCGTCGCTGCGGCCGAGGCGCGCATCATCGTCCAGCAGTCGCCGCTGGCCGGTTTCCAGTATTACGACGGCAAGGTGCTGTGGGACGACATGCGCGTCGGCGATGTGCTGGTGCTGGTGCGCGAACCGCAGAATCCGCATGATGCCAACGCGGTGCGCGTGGAATGGAAAGGCCAGGCACTGGGTTATGTGCCACGGCGCGACAACGCGGATGTCGCGCGGCAGATGGACCGCGGCGAAAAACTGCAGGCACGCATCATCCGCCTGACCGAGGCCCGCAACCCCTGGCAGCGCGTGCAATTCGAGGTCTATGCCGAAATGCCGGTGGTGAAGCGCTGATGGAACGTTTTTTCGCAAGCTGCCCGCGCGGACTCGAAGGCGTGCTCGGCGAGGAATTGCAGTCCCTCTCCGCCTCGAAGCTTGAGCCCGTCGATGGCGGCGTTGGCTTCAGCGGTCCCTATGCGCTGTGCCGTACCGTCAACCTGATGAGCCGCATCGCCAGCCGCGTGCTCTGGCGCGTCGGAGCAGCCCGTTACCGCAGCGAAATCGACATCTTCAACGCGGCCAAACGCATTCCCTGGGGCCAATGGTTCGGCCCGCAGCAAACCATCCGGGTCGACACCGCCGCCATCCGGAGTCCGCTCAACAGCATCGACATTGTCACGCTGCGGGTGAAAGACGCGGTCTGCGACGTGCTGCGCGAAACCGCAGGCAGCCGTCCCGATGTGGATACCCGCAACCCCGACGTACGCATCCAGGTCTTCCTGACCCGCGACGAAGCGGTGTTCTACCTCGACACCTCCGGTGATGCGCTGTTCAAGCGCGGCTGGCGCGGCGCAGCCGGGGAGGCGCCTCTGCGCGAAAATCTCGCCGCCGGCATCCTCAAGCTGACCGGCTGGACAGCCGATGTGCCGCTGCTCGATCCGATGTGCGGCAGCGGCACCTTCCTGATCGAGGCCGCGCTGATGGCGCGTGGCCGCGCCCCCGGG
>JAJTHX010000134.1 GCA_021300125.1 Betaproteobacteria bacterium
CCGACCTGCGCGAGCCGCCCGCGTATCTATTACATTACTGGAACGGCCGGAGCCTGGTGACGCATCTGGCCACTGCCTGAGGAATGCCATGAACGACACTTCGAAGAACGACACGCTGCCGACCCTGGTGTGGGACCTGCCGGTGCGCCTGTTCCACTGGCTGCTGGTGCTGCTGATCGGCTTTTCCTGGCTCTCCGGTGAAATGGAGTGGATGGACTGGCATTTCTATTCCGGCTATGCGGTGCTGGCGCTGATCCTGTTCCGCATCCTGTGGGGCTTCGTCGGCAGCACCCACGCCCGTTTCGGCGATTTTCTCTACGGACCGGCAGCGCTGTTCGACTACCTGCGCTCGCTGCCCTCGCGCACCGCGAAGAAATTCGCCGGCCACAACCCGCTCGGTGGCATCAGCGTGGTGCTGATCCTGCTCTGCGTGCTGCTGCAGGCTTCGACCGGCCTGTTCGCCAACGACGATGTGCTCTACGAGGGGCCGCTGTACAAGCATGTGAGCAAGGAGCTCAGCGATTTCATGACCACCGTGCACAAGTGGAATTTCGAGGTGCTGCTGGTGCTGGCCGGGGTGCACATCGCCGCCATCCTGTATTACCTGTTCTGGAAGTCCGAGAATCTGGTGAAACCCATGCTCAATGGCCTCAAGCGGCTTCCCGCCGCTGGTGCGCCTCCGAAAACGGCCAGCCTGTGGCTGGCCCTGCTCCTGTTCGGTTTTAGCGCCGCAGCCGTTTGGCTCGCGGTCACCCGCTGAGGCGGCACTCGCCCATGAAGAAAGCCGCCCGCAGGCGGCTTTTTCATTTCCGGCAGTATGGCGTCACTTGGTGCGGAAATTGTCGTGGCAGGCGCCGCAGGATTTCACGAGAGCGCCATATTGGCTGCGTACGGCATCAACATCCTTGGCGCCCTTGGCGATCTGTGCGAGCTTGGCGGACTCTGCCTGGAAAGTGTCCATTGCTTTCTTGAAGCCGGCGGCATCGGACCAGATTTCGGGCTTGGCGCGGGTCGGCGCGCCCTTGTCGGAGCCCGGGGCGAAAGCGCCGGGGGCCACGGCTGCCATCAGGGAGACAATCTCGGCGGCTCGCGAGAATTCTGCGGCATCAAAAGGCGCCTGGCCCTTGACCATGCTACCCATGGTGCGGTTCTGCCAGCCGACCACCTGGTACAGGCCCTGGCGGTACTTGATCACGTCTTCAGGCTTGGCCTGCGCAAAGGCGGGGGCGCTGGCGAACAGGGTTGAGGTGCCGAGCAGGGCTGCAATCAGTGCATGCTTCATGATTCAATCTCCCGATGTTGTTAAGGTGCTGGATCTTGCCGACGCAGATGAGGGGATGACAAGCCGCAAAAACGACATGACCAGTGATTGAATACGATAGCACGCGGATTGATTCCGGCGCATCGCAACCCTCGGGCGCCAGTGTAGCAGCGATAGCCTCTTCTGCTGAGCGAAGTCATAACCTGATGATTACTAATGATTTTCAATGCTCCGGCGCTCGCGCTTGAGAGTGCCGCGCTGCCGTTTTTCCTCCAGCCGGCGCCGTTTCGCCGCTGCCGGCGGCCGGGTGGCGACGCGGGTCCTGGGCGGTGTTGCGGCGGTGCGGATCAGCGCGGCCAGCCGCTCCCGGGCATCGGCGCGGTTGCGCGCCTGGCTGCGGAAGCGCTGGGCGAGGATCACGATCACGCCCGCGCCCGACAGCCTCCGCCCGGCGAGCCCGAGCAGGCGGGAGCGCACCGGCTCCGGCAGTCCCGGCGAACGCAAGGCGTCGAAACGCAGTTCGACTGCGGTGGCGACCTTGTTCACGTTCTGGCCGCCGGGACCGGAGGCCTGGATGAAGCGTTCCACCAGTTCGGACTCGTCCAGGGTGATGCTGCGCGTGACTCTCATGATGGAATTGAGTATAAAGTAGCGCGCCCGATCCAGCCCCCTGCAGCCCCTGTCCGTCACGGCGGACGGTGCAGACTCGAGGCCTCATTCCCAGACTGGAGCCGCCATGATCCTCCGATTCACGATGCTGTTGTTGATGGCCGTGCTGAGCCTGCCCGCGGCCGCCCATCACGGCTGGTCCGAATACGACGCCTCGAAAGAACTGCGGCTGACCGGCACCATCGGTGAATCCGGCTACGAGCATCCGCATGGCCATATTCGCCTGGTCACGCCGGGCAGGACCTGGCATGCCGTGCTCGCGCCGCCCTCGCGCATGAGCGCGCGCGGCCTGCCGCCGGCGGACCTGAAAAAGGGCGCCACCGTGACCGTGGTCGGTTATCCCAACCGCAGCAAGCCCGACGAAATGCGCGCCGAGCGCATCATCGTCGGCGACCGCACGATTGAATTGAGATGATTTCAAAAAAAGACAACAGCAAGCCACAGAGCACACCGAGCACACAGAGAACACAGAGTGTACTGAGAACTGCAGAACTGGAATATTCACGCGCATCGCCCCCTTGAATGATTGTCCCCGTGATCTCTGTGCCCTCTGTGTCCTCTGTGGCTGAAGGTTTCAAGGTTTATCTTTGATTCCCGGCCCAACATCCCCGCTTGCCGCGATCGAACAGCTGCCGCTGGCGGTGGCGATGCGCGAGGAGTTGTGGCTGTATCCGGCGGTGGAGATCGTGCACATCACCGGTTTTGTGCTGCTCGCCGGCTCCATTGCGGTGCTCGACCTGCGCCTGCTCGGCCTGTCGCCGCGGTTGCCGGTGCGGGCGCTGGCGGCGCATGTGCTGCCGTGGAGTTTCGGCGCGCTGCTGCTGATCGTGCCTTCGGGCCTGCTGATGTTCATTGCCCATGCCGGCGACCTGATTGCCAATCCCGCGTTCATTGCCAAGATGGCCCTGCTGATGTGTGCCGGGCTCAATGCGGCGCTGTTCCATGCGGGGGCTTTCCGCGGCGCCGCGCTCTGGGATACGGGCGCTGCGGTGCCGGCCGCGGCGAAGGTGCATGCCGCGGTCTCGCTGCTGATCTGGGTGTCGATACTCGCCTGCGGGCGCTTGCTGGCTTATGTTTAAATGGGTGATGCAGATGAATCTCCGTATGGTGCGGTTGGGCCATCTCGCCGGCGCGCTGGCCTGCGCCGCGCTGCTCGGCTACGGCCTGTGGCTGCAGCATGTCGACGGCCTTGAGCCCTGTCCGCTGTGCGTGTTCCAGCGTGTGGCCTTCATTGCACTGGGGCTGGTATTCCTGGTGGCTGCGCTTCACGGCCCGGGCCGCATCGCGTCCGCCGTCTATGGGGTGCTGGGCCTGATCGCCGCCGCTGCCGGCGCCGGCATTGCCGGACGCCATGTCTGGCTGCAGAGCCTGCCGGCCGACCAGGTGCCGGCCTGCGGTCCGGGGCTGCAATACATGCTCGAACAGTTCGCGTTCACGCGCATGGTCGAGAAGGTGCTGTCGGGTTCAGGCGAATGCGCCAACGTTGACTGGAGCTTCCTCGGCCTGAGCATTCCGGGCTGGGCGCTGTTGTGGTTCGTGCTGCTCGGCCTGTGGGCGCTGTGGCTGGCCTGGCGCGGGGTGCGCGGAGCCTAGGCGGGGATGTCGGGGGTCAGCTGGCGCTCGAACTGCGCAATCTGGTCCTTCACCAGCAGCTTGCGTTTTTTCAGGCGCTGCAGCTGCAGCTGGTCCTGCACCGGGTTCTGGGTGAGGCGCAGGATCACATCGTCGAGATCACGATGCTCCAGCCTGAGCTCGGCCAGGCGGGCTTCGATCGCGGCAATGTCCTCGGGCAGC
>JAJTHX010000271.1 GCA_021300125.1 Betaproteobacteria bacterium
CCGTACGACCACTGCGTGATGGTGATGCCTTCGAAACGGCTGTATCGCAGCCAGACCGCGGTGCGCATGGGCCGTTTTGTGACGGCGCACTGAATCCGCGCGCCGGTGGTGCGGCGCTTCGGGCCGCGCCACCAGCGCACGGCTTCAGTGCGCCGTCACAAAACGGCCCATGCGTACCGCGGTCTGCCCGCGATACAGCCGTTTCGAGGGCATCACCAGCACGCAGCGGTCGTAGGGTGTGTGCACTTCGCGCTCGCCATCCCAGCCGATCAGCGTGCCGGCCTGCTCGATCACCTCGAGCCCGGTGAATGGCCGCGCAAAACGGAAAGTCTCGGCGGTGATGGTCACCGGATGCGTGACCTCCACCGTCTGCTGCGGCAGCGGCGTCTCGGCGAAACGCAGCGGCCCGCGTTCGGCATCAATCACGCCGCAGCGCGCCAGGAAGCGCAGCGTGGTTTCGCGCGCCACCGCCACCGTGCGTTTCGCCCAATGCTGTCCGCATTCGACCAGCAGCGCATTCTTCGGGCTGGCGGCATCGCCGAAGCCGCCGTAATCACGCATGCGCCGGCCCGCAGCATGGCCGTGATCGCAGACCGCCAGCGCCGGAAAGCCGATCTCCGCGGCGAAGCGGCGGCCCTTGGCCAGCGGCCCCGCGAGCAGCAGCGGATCTGAAGGATGCTGCATCGAATGGATGTCGAGCAGCAGGTCGGCGCTGTCCACCAGCGGGCGGATGATGCGCGCGCGCCGCAGGTCCGCGCTGTCGCGCGGGCCATCCAGCACCTCGGCAGTCCACACCCGGTTGAAATCCTCCTCCACCCAGCGCGAGGCCTCGGGATTGGCGACATCAAAGCGCTCGAAGGCGGTGATGTTGCAGAAGAGCAGCGTCAGCTTGCCTTGCAGCGGACGGATATCGGCGCGGAACAGCTCATCGAGCACGATCGCGCCGCAGATCTCGTTGCCATGGACCAGCGCGGTGACCATCACATGCGGCCCGGACTGGCCGCTGTCGAGGGTGGTGGCGTATTCGATACCGGTGTTGCCCTTGCGGTAGGGGCTGATGTCGGGGGCGCTGATTTCAACGGTATAGGCGTAGGGGTCGGTCATGGCTTTTGCGGATGGCGTGAGAGGGCGGTGACAGTGGACTCGTGAATCTGCTTCGAGTGTAGCCCGGTCTCCCACGCCTTGCCTGCTTCGGTGGGGGCGGGTGCCGAATAATCAGCCGGGCATCGAAAACCCTGACTAAGCGATGCCGGCAAACACCGCCAGCGAGCGGTTGACCTTGAGCAGGGTGGCATCATCCACGTGGCCAATCACGCCGCCCACCCGCTCGCGCGGCACGGTCACAATCTTGTCGATCTGGATTTGCGAAATGCTGCGCAGGCCGTTATCCGGTCCAGGATCCACCGTGATGCGGAAGATCGGCGCGTTGCGCAATTCGCTCGTCACCAGGCAAAGGGCCACACTGGGCAATTCGCTGAACAGATCGGATTGAATCACCAGTGCCGGACGCGGTTTGCCGTAATCACCGGGTGTGGCTACGGTGACGAAGTCACCGCGCCGCATCATCGCTCCACGCGGCGACCTTGCCGATGAACTCCAGGGTCTCGGTTTCAGCCGGGTCGTGCTGCATCAACGCCGACTGGCGGCGGCATTCCGCTGCAAACACCGGCGAGCGCGTGTCAGGTACCCACAGCTGCACCAGCCGCAGGCCCGCAGCGCGCTGCCGCACGCGGTACTTTTTCATGCGTTCGTTGACTTCCATGGCATCCCCGTAACATGTTACACGGCCATGTTATGCCTTCAGAAGGTCTGGTGCAAGTCTCTGTGTCTTGATGAATGCCTGGAGAATATTCATAAGTATTTGACTTTAATAATATAAATCATGATTTGTCCGGATGCCGTAGGACGGCATCCATGGCGCTGCGCCACACACTGGCCAGCCAGGGCTGCTGCTCGCGCGGCAGGCCCTCGGGGCGGTAGTAGTGCGCCAGTTCGGTAAAACCTGCTGCGGTCATGTGGCCGCGCCAGGCCTCAAGGTCGTGAAAGACGCCGTAGCGCCCGCCGTTCCAGCCGGCATCATTGCGGCCGCGCGGATTGGAGCTGAACAACACGCCGCCGGGTTTCAGTGTGGCCCGCAGCTGGCGCAGCACGCGCGGCAATTCCTGCGCCGGCACATGAAACAGCACGGCATTGGCAAACACGCCGTCAAAATGCCCGGGCGGCAAATCCAGCTGCAGAAAATCCTGCTGCCACACCGTGCAGCCGCTGTACTCCCGCGCCATCGCGGCAAAGCGCGCCGAACCTTCCACGCCGGTCGCAACATGACCGAGCGCCGTGAATGCCTTGAGATCACGCCCCGGACCACAACCAAAATCGAGGATCCGGTACGGCGGCTCGCCCCGGATGTGCTGCAGCAGGGCGGCGATATTCTGGCTGACATCGTGATCGCGCGTGCCCTGCCAGAACGACTCGGCATTCTGGTCATAATGCTGCAGCGTGACCCGGGTGATGGTTTCCAGATCCTGGGCGGACAGTTTCATGGGATCAACAGCCGTGCGGTGGCCGTGAGTTAACAGCTACACTGCCCTGATGCATCCATGTGAGGCGCTACACATGCAGTGGAAGATACCCGAGAACTCGATATTTGCAATGCTGATGCGCCGCAGCTGGTGGGTGAGCGCGCTGGCCTCGCTCGTCACCTTTCTGCTGGTGCAGCTGTTTGTGCCCTGGGCCTATGCGCTGTTTTGCGCCTCGCCCTTCATCGTGATCACCCTGATCGTGGCCTGGAACCAGGCCTACGGGCCCAATGGCGTGCGAGTGGCCAAAACACTGGAGCACGTCCGCAACATGTCCTGGGAGGAATTTGCGCAGGCGTTGGAGCGGGGCTACAAGGCCGAGGGTTACACCGTGCGGCGTGTGGACGGCGTGGCCGACCTTGAGCTCGAGAACATGGGTTACCTCACGCTGGTGAGCGCGCGGCGCTGGAAGGCGGCGCGCACCGGCATCGAGCCGCTCAGGGATCTGGTGGCCGAGGGCGAGCAGCGCGAGGCGCGCGAATGCCGCTATGTGGTGGCGGGTGAACTCACCGATCAGGCGCGGGCCTTCGCCCAGCAAAAGCGCGTGAGGCTGGTGGCGGGCGCCGAACTGGCGCGGCTGGTGCGCGGCTAGACCCGCTGGCGCCTGACTGCAGGCGCTTAAAGTGTGGAGCGGAAGGCGAGGCCGCGCGAGGTGATGATCCAGTTGCCGAACTGCACACCCAGCGCCGCGCCCAACGCATTGGCCGCCATGTCCTTGCCACTGAAGTGGTTGTTGCTCTTCTGCGAATCGCTGATTTCCTTGAGCAGGCCGGGAATCATCGCCACGCCGAAGGCGGTCCACTTGTTCTCGAGTCAGGCTTATCAGTTGAACAGTTAAACAAGGGCGGGCCGTGCGGCCAGCCCGGAGCATGAAGCAGAACCAGTGCCGGAGGTGCAGACCCGGGCGGGGTATTGGTTGCGGATGCTCAGGCCAACGTGCGTTTGACAAAGTCGACGATTTTGCCCAGCGCGTCTATTGAAGCCGGAACATCCGGCCGTTGCGGAATGAACAACTGCTTTTCGCCTTCGTAGAGATGCAGTTCGAGTGATCCGCCCGCCTTGCGGTAAGCCGCGACGAAACGATCCAGATCGGCCCGTGGATGGTTGTAATCGTCAGTCCCTTGCAAATAAAGGACCGGGGGCATCTGCACCGCATCGCCGCGCTCCAGCGCGATGGTCGTGCTGCCTTCCTCCATAGCCGCTTCATTGCCCCAGAAGCGGAGATGATCATTGCCGACGTGATCAATGAGACCGGAATCGCCATTTGACTGCAGGCGTTTGGCATGGTGATAGCGGCCGAGCGGATCAATGACCGGCCATGCCAGCACGATCGAGCGCACTGTGGCATCGAGATCAGGCGTGGCATCGCGCAGCGGTAATGCGGCATAGCGGGGATCATGCGGTTTCATCGCCACCAGCATGGCGATGTGACCGCCGCTGGAAGTGCCGAGCAGGGCAATGCGGCCCGGATCGCAATTCATCGATTTCGCCCGACTTTTGAACCAGCGCACCGCATAGTTCACATCGGCAATGGTATCGGGGTAGCCCGCTTGCGGGGGCATGCGGAAATCCAGCGCCGCCACCATCACCCCGCGCTGTGCCAGATGCTCGTGGATCACCTGGTTGTTGAGACGGGTGCCCCGACACCAGGCGCCACCGTGCACCTCAATGACCAGCGGAAACGGGCCCGGGCCGCGGGGCCTGAACAATCGGGCGAGCAGCGGCTGGTCGTTGTGCCGCAGGTATTCGATGTCTTCGATGTCAAACGGTTGGACGGTCTGGGCTTGTGCGTTCATGAAATCGTTTCCATGCAGTGAGCGGGGCGCGCGGGGGAGGTCACGGTGCGATCATTCGGGCTTCACGTTGGCAATGCGCATTTGTTCTGCAGTTTCGCGGAAATATTCCTGAAGGAACTTCCGGAACTCGGGGGGCGTGCTGGCCACCGGCACATGGCCGCCCAGGTTGTCGCGCATTTTGGGTGTGGAAACCACCTTGCCGTATTCCGTTTGCAGGCGCTTGACGATCTGCGGTGATGTTCCGGCGGGCACAAAGAGGCCGTGCCACGAGGCTTCAAACACCATGCCGGGTATGCCCGACTCGGACACCGTCGGCAAATCCGGCATGCCCTCCCAGCGCTTCGCGCCGGTGAAGGCGATCGTGCGCAGACGCCCGGCCTTGATGTGCGGAATCAAGGTCAGCGGCGCCCCAAAGGCAACCTGGATTTCATTGGCCATGACTGCGGTGATGATCAGCGAGAAGCCTTTGTAAGGGACATGAACGAGTTTCGCGCCTGAGCGGGCGTTGATCAGTTCGCCCAGCAAATGCTGGTTGTTGCCCAAGCCGCTGGAACCAAAGTGGACCGGCGTGCGCGGGTTTTTTGACAGCTCAATCAGTTCCCTCATGTTCTTCGCGGGCAATTGCGGGTTCACCATGACCAGGTAGCCGGGGAGGGTGGTCAACTGGGAAACCGGTTCGAGGTCTTTCAGCACATCGAAGGGCAACTTCTTGTGCACGAGCTGGTTGTTGACGATGGATGCCGAGGTATAGAGCACCGTGTAGCCATCCGGTGGCGCCTTGGCAGTGATCTCGCCCGCGATGATGCCGTTGGCGCCGCTGCGGTTGTCGATCACGATGGGCTGGCCCATGACCGCAGAAACCTGCTGCGAGAGCATGCGCCCAACGGTTTCCATGGTGCCGCCCGGCGGCTGCGGCAGCAGCAAGCGGATCGGCCGCGTGGGATAGTTTTGCGACCAGGCCAGACTGGAAACCATCACGGCCAGCAGCAACAGGGCACACTGGGCGGTGTGTCGCATGCAAGAACCTTTCTTTAATGCGATGGTGATGCGGTGCCATCATGCCCGGGCTGGATCATCGCAGCGGAGCCCGGAGTTGCCTGACACCGGGAACGTAGCAGAAGTCATCCGGCCGGCCAATAAATCTTCACACATGGTGAGATGGCGCGTGCCTCGCTACGCGCAGCCGCGTATGTGGATGCCTGCAGTGGGTGGCAGATGCAGGAAGACGCCGCGGGAACAGCCGGCCAGCGATGCAGCGAAGCTCCGGGCTCCTGCCTAGGCGCGCAGGGTCGCGAGAAACTGCCCGAAGTACACCAGCCCCTGTGGCCACACGCCGAGCATCGCGGCAGAGCCGAGGTGGCCGTTGGCACCGGCATCAAAAAACTGCGAGCCCCAGGCGCGGGCAAATTCCTGCGCCCGCGCAAAACTCACGCGGTCATCGTCGCGGCTCGCCACCACCGCCGAAGGATAAGGCAGGCGCTTCAGGATCATGCCGCCAAAGCCCTGCAGCGGACTCACCGTGCCCGGCGGCAGCGGGCGGTCGCGGTCGCTCGGCGCCACAAAAAACACCCCGGCAACCTTCTGCACCAGCTCGGGCTGATCGAAGCTCCACTTCACCACCAGCGTGGTGCCCGCGCTGTGTGGCACGATCACCACCGGCCGCGGCGCGCGCCGAATGTAATCCGAGAGCGTGGCCGCCCAGGCCTCATACACCGGATGGTCCCAGTCGGCCTGCTGCACCCGCTGGAAATCGGGAAACGCGTGCTCCCAGTGGGTGTGCCAGTGGTCCGGGCCGGAGCCGTTGAGGCCGGGGTGGATCAGTACGGCATAGTCATGGAGGGTGGGCATTTGATGGTCAAGCCTCGATGGCCTCGGTGTGCAACTTCAGTCCCAGCGCCTTGCACACCTTCATCACTGTCGCAAAACTCGGATTGCCGTCCTGCGACAGTGCCTTGTACAGGCCTTCACGCGTGAGCCCGGTTTCGCGCGCGAGCTGCATCATGCCGCGGGCGCGGGCGATATCGCCCAGCGCCGCGATCACCAGTGCCGGCTCGCCGTCGGACTCGTCAATCGCGGCCTGCAGGTAGAGCGCGCATTCCTGCTCAGTTTTGAGATAAGTCGCCGCGTCGTAAGGGCGTGTCGTCAGTTTTTTGGCCATGATGAACACATAAGCGCGGTTCAAGAAATAAACCCCCTCTCCCCGCTAGCGGGGAGAGGGTTGGGGTGAGGGGCAACGAAAAGAAATTTTGTGACGTTTTCTAAAGCACCGCGCCTGTGCATCACGCAGGGACTCAAGCCATGCCGAAAACTCCAGCGTTTCGCGGATTTCGATCACGGCCGCAGTGTAATCTATGGTTTACACCCGCGCAACCCAAGCTTCACCGTGAGCGTTGAACCCAAGGGCGGTGATCCAGTCCTGCGGATGTTCTGATCAGGCCGGCAGCGGGATCACCGGCGCATCCATGGCGCCGACTTTCACATAAATCAGCGCGCCCTCGGCGCCGATGTGCGGCGTGTGGCGGCTCAAGCGCGGATTACGCAGCCAGCTGCCGGCGGGGTATTCGCCGTCCTCGTCGCGGAACACGCCTGTGGATTCCTTAGTCGCTGTGATTACCCTGATCGCAGCGTATTTGTGAATAACCTTGCGCCCAATGTAGGTTCGACCCGGCATTAACCCCGGCCTGGCCTAGCCCGGAGTCCGGCAGATATCGGATTGCCTGGCAGGGCAGCTGAAAGTCCTGCGATTCGGGACATTGATCCCGCGACGACTGGCTTGATCATGGTGATTAACCAACGACTCCTTGGTGGGATTGATCCCGAAGCCGCAACCGAAGACCCGACTGTTTTCAATCCAGCCAATTTCCCTGGCAGAAGAGCCGCAAGCCTGACTGACTTCAGCCATGTTGATGTCACCGGCCACGCGGTCAATGAATGCTGATCCACGCGGGCCATAACAGACGCTGGCGCCGAACAGGACATCCTTGCCGCCGGTGGGGCGGGGGCATATCACCAAGCCCTCGAGCCAGCGAATCGCGGACTCAGATTCTTTTGCCGGTGTTCTTTCCGAGCCGGTGTTGTCCTGGCTTGCCAGCCGGCGTTGAACGCTGGCATTGATGACAGCCTGCTCTCGCGCAAAAGCGGTGGTGGGTTGAGGGCTGGCCGGGGGTGCGGCGGTAGTGATTCTCGGCTGCGCGGTTGCACTTGGCGGTTTGCTTGCAGTTGCAGCCTTTGGAGTAATCGCTGTGGTGGGCTGGTTTCGCAACGCGTTGATTTCAGCCTGGCGTTGCAGGGCCTGAGCTTGTTCAACATTACGTTGTTGAATGGCTGTTGCGATGAACGGAAGCGCGACTACCACCGCTCCGGTAACTTCAGCCCAGAACTTATCCCGCTCGCGGCGCTGTTCGGCGCGGCGTTTGCGGTTTTCTTCGCTGATGGCGTATCCGGCGGCTTTGGCCCCTTTTTCATGGGCGACGAATCCGATGGCATCCCTGTCACCGAGTTCAATGGCTTTCTGGATCCATTGCATGCCGGCGGCCTGATCGCGGGTAACACCTTCTCCCCTGTAGAGCAGGAGGCCCACCACAAAGGGTGCTTCGAGATTGCCCCCTTCAGCGGAGGACTTCATCAACGCAAAGGCTTGTTTGAGATCCCTCGATACCACATCCGATCCGGTGTAGTAATGCAGCCCGGCAATGATCTGGCAGTCTGGGTTGCCGGGTTGCGCGCGGGCCAGGGTAAAAGACTCGCGCAGATTCTTGGGCACTCCTTCACCGGCAAACAACAGCCGCGCCAATATGCATTGCGCATTCTCATGGCCCCGGTTGGCGGCAGCCCGTATGTATTTCGCGCCCTCGGTCCAGTCGCTTGGAATCCGGTCACCCTGCCTGAGCATCTGCCCCAGGCGATACTGCGCCGGCGGGTAGCCCAGGTCAGCCGATTTGCGCAACTCGCGGGCTGCACGCGCTGCATCGGCCTCGATTCCAAGCCCCTCCAACAGCATCAGGCCCTGGAAATAAGCGGCCTCCGCATGGTTTTTTTCAGACCATTCAGAAAAGACCGCGTAGGCGTATGCAAACTGCTTTTCTTCCAGCGCCAGAATGGCCTGCTTGACAGGCACATCGTCCACGATAAGGCTGGAATGCGCAGGACTCCACAGACTGGTGGCGCAGAGGAGCGCCACCGCCGCGTCACGAAATCGCCGGCCGAACAGCCCCCCCCGACCGGCAAGCCAACTCATTTCAGTACTTCAGCGAAGACCTGGACGTTACCTGTGAACTTTCCGTCGCCATGCACTGCGGCGCCATATCCCAGATAACCTTCAATCAGGCTGCGCGGCATGCCGATCCGTAACTGATAAACCCCTGCACGGAGGTTGCGTGCGGTCAGTTCAGGTATCTGGAATCCCGAGACTTTTGGGCTGCAGCTCAATTGCCTGTCCGGTGTGACCAGAACAATCGTGGCCAGCGGGGTGCCCAGTGATGTGAACTTGATGTTCATGCCATTTTGCGGGACGCTGATCAGAACATCGGGCAAGGGTTCGGCAAAGGTTTCGCAGCCTTTGGCGTCCGGTTCAATGGCCATGTTGGCGCGGCCGCCAGCACGTACCGAAGCCATCAGTTGCGGCCCGGATTTTGAGGGGTCGACCGCGGCCCTGCTCTTGATGCGGTTGTAATACTCCTCAGTACGAATCAGGCGCATCTCGCCAGGGGCTGCGCAACCGGTGAGCACGATCGACAAAGTAATTAGTGCGGCAACCGACGTCTTCAATTGGGGGCTCTTGGGCGTAAATGTTTAGGACAATTGTAATAATGACGTGACGATTCTATAGAAAAGCCCCTGATGCACCAATACAAATCTGGTGATTTTTCGACGTGGCATCGCTGTCCCGATTTAACTCTTATGCGGGGTTGCAATTAAGAAATAAAGGGCGGGAGGGAGAAAGAGCTGCTACCAGAGCAGAATCACCCGCAAACACGCAGCCAAACAGTGGCGACTTTTAGTGCTGCGCTGATATGAGCGGCAGCGGGATCACCGGCGCATCGATGGCGCCGACCTTCACGTAAATCAGCGCGCCCTCGGCGCCGGTGTACGGCGTGTGGCGGCTCCAGCGCGGATTGCGCAGCCAGCTGCCGGTGGGGTATTCGCAATCCTCGTCGCGGAACACGCCTGCGAGCACGAGGATCTCCTCGCCACCGGGGTGGGTGTGCATGTTGAACTGCGTCTGCGGCGCCCAGCGCACCAGCGCTGTGCTCACCCCCGCGTGCTCATGCAGCGGCAGCACGGTGAGGCCCGGCACCAGCCCGGGGCGGTAGGTGGCGGCGGCGGTGTCGATGTGCACGGACTCCAGATCATCCGGCGCGGACTGCCACAGCTTCACGAACAGCGTGCAGCCCTCGCGGGCAAACGGCGCATGGCGGCTGCCCGGCGGATTGCGCAGATAAGTGCCGGCCGGGTAATCGCCGTGCTCGTCCGAGAACACGCCGTCGAGCACGAGGATTTCTTCACCGCCAGGATGGCCATGCGCGTCAAAGCGCGAACCGGCGGCATAACGCACGATGCTGGTGGCGCGGGCGACTTCGCCGCCGACACGGTCCAGCATGCGCCGGGTGACGCCGGGGAGCGGGGAGGGGGTCCACGTGGCCTCGGCGGCGTGTTGGACGACGCGGAGGCGGAAATCAGCGTTGAGGTTCATCGTTGCATTTCAAGGGGTCACGCAGTAATGGGCGTGTCGGAGAGCCAGGCAAGGGCGTCTTTATTCAAGCTCAATTGCGTCAAGGATCGCACGGCACAGGTAGACCTTGCCCCAGCGTTTTTCGCCCAGACTTTCCAGAACGCCTTTCGCCACCAGAAGCTCCACGGCTTTCCTCGCGGTGGGGTTTGACACGTTGAGCAATACCGCTGCCCGCGCCACGGTGACGTAGGGATTGGTGAACA
>JAJTHX010000357.1 GCA_021300125.1 Betaproteobacteria bacterium
AGAATGGGAAAACTTGAAAAGCCAGATTGGAAGCTCAAGTTCGGCTTCAGCGATGCGATCACAATCTGTGATCGCATCCGGAGGGAAAGCGGGTATCCGGTCACAAACTGTGATCGCATCCCGGCGCAATGTCAGTGCCTTACCCTACGCCTTTACCGAGCAGGGCGTCGCCATGCTCTCCAGCGTGCTGCGCTCCCCCCGCGCAGTCGAGGTCAACATTGCCATCATGCGCACCTTCGTCCAGCTGCGCCGCCTGATGGATTCCAATCGTGATCTGGCCCGCAAGATCGAGGCGATGGAAAAACGCTACGACGAGCAATTCGCCATCGTATTTGAGGCGATCAAGAAGCTGATTGCGGAAGACGATGCAAGCAAGGCGCGGCCCAAACGGCGGATCGGCTTTTTGTGACGGATGCCGGTCGTGTAGATCACGATCTACTCGCATGTCTTTTGCCGGACTCCGTATCGCCATGGCGGCGCGGCATTGTAGAAAATTATTTATAAACAATAGGTTATGGATGTTCCCAATGGGAACATGCTGCCTATTTGTCGATAAAGCAGGGTATTGACAAAATAATCTTGTTTGTACTATATTGCGCTACATCAAGACGAAAGAGGTGCGCAATGATCTCAAACACGCATTACGAATCCAAATCCCGGAAGAAGATTGAGTTGAGCAAGCATGCTGGCAAACGCACGCAGCAGCGGGCTATCCCCCAAGACTGCATTCCTTTGATTCTTGCCTATGGTGAGCGCAGCTTTGATGGCAATGGCGCAGTGCGTTACTTGTTGACCAAGCAATCGATGGCGGTGATTGGTCGAGTCATGGGGCGGAGCGCCAGGTTCGATGCCATGGTGGGCAGGTATGTTGTGGTCGACGCCACGGACGAGAGCAAGGTCATCACGGTCGCCCATCTTCACGCCTCAACCAAGCAAAGAGATCACAAATGATTGAAAAAAATGCATCGACTGCCGTCCAAGGCGCCTTTTGGCGGTTGATGGACATTACACACAAGTCGCACAGCATTGAAAGCGGCTGGCTTTTCGCGCTGACATGGCTGGCTGTCGGACGCCTGGCGTGTCCGCATACGGGGGCGCCTTTGATTCCAGTGAACGAGATGCTGACGAAAGAAGCATGGGATGGTTTGCCGGAAGACCTGGTGCCCGACGAAGCACGAGACATGGTCTGGCGCCGGGACTATGAACAGTCGAGCCGAATCGAGGCCCTGAAGATTGTCTCGGAACTGATCGAACATCATGCAGGGCAGGGTTGGGATGTAATCGACGCCGCATGGGGTTCTGGTGACCGTTATCTGCAGGGCGGCCTGGTGTTGTCCCCTGAACTATGTGACTTGCTCATGGGGGCAATTGACCCGCCCGAAGGCGCAAGCCTTTGGCTGCCCTTTGACTCGGCAGGGCAATTGTCCCTGCGCGCATTGCGACGCGGGATGCGGGTGATTGTTGACGGGCCTGGCCGCAGGAATGAAACACCTTTACGTCTGCTGATCGCACTGGAAGGTATTCCTGAGGAGATGTTGAGCAGGGTCGTATTCAAGGTGGAGGCTGGCTCTGATGGCTCGCGGTCAATCCAGCCTGATTATCTGATCGCGATTCCGCCCTTCAACGAAAAAATTCAACCGGGAGCGGGGTGGCGCCAATGGGAAGCCAGCGGCGACAGCGCAATGGAGGGCATCACGGCCCGTTATGGCCCAATTTCGAAAGTTCAGCTGGAGCGCAGCGAGGGCTGGGCCATCGCTGCGTTGTGGCCGAGGGTGCAAAAGAAGGCTGTTTACGTGGTGCCGCCCAGCGTGTTGTTTGCGAGGGGGCAGGAAGAGCGGTTGCGGGAATCGCTGATTCTGAACGGTGCCCCCATCGAATCCGTGACCATGCTGCCATCCCGCCAGTTCGGTGGCACTACCATATCGACTGCGATGATGGTCATGAGTCGCGTTCCGGCCCGGAGAAGCATAAGACTGGTTGATGCGTCGTCGATGACCGACGATGTCAAGTCATCCATGCGGTCATCCAAGGCGCTGCGCGTCAATGATGTGCTTGGGCTGTTGACTGGTCCACTTGCCGAAGACCATCTGGCCTGTGATGCCGAAATCAGCCAGATTGAGGCGCAGGATTTCAATCTCCTGCCAGCTCGTTATATGGGTGCCTCTGCCATGGCGGCGGCCGGACCGCACCGGGCACTGGGTGAGCTTGTAACTATCATTCGTCCGCCGCCTGTGGTGAAAGACCAAGGGGCGGTTCTGGTGCGCGAGGCAGGTTTTGCGGAGCTGGACAAGTGGTCCCCGGTGGCCACAGGATTTGCTAAAACCGCAACCATCCAGTCGCGAAAGCTCGAGCAGGCCATGCTGCGTGAGGATGACATCCTGCTGTCCATCAAAGGGACTCTGGGCAAGACGGCCATACTTGGCGCAATACCCGCAGACCCTGCATGGGTTAAGCGGGGGCTGGGTCTGAGGTCGGAGGATATCAGTGAGGTCGACCTCGCTGCGGCGCCGATTATTGCGTCGCAAAGCTGCATCGCGTTACGGGTCGACAAGAGCGTGTGTGACCCGCTAGCCTTGTTTTTGTTTCTGAGGTCCGACAGTTTCAAGAGCCAGATCGAAGCCTTGCGTGTGGGGGCGGTCATTGCGCATGTCACGCCAACAACCTTGCTGAAGGCCATTCAGGTGCCGGTTTCCGCGATCGAGGCCCAGGTCTCATCCAGCGGGTCTCGGTATGAAGAGCTTTGTCGGCTGGAACGCTTGATCGAAGACAGCCAGCGACAAATTGAGGACATCAGGGCCACGCTCGGTGGCGTGCTGCATGAATAACAATGACAACAAGAGCAAAGGCATTTCAGGAATGAACGGCGACACTTTCAAAGACATCGAAAAACTCGAAACCGACCTGTGGGAGGCGGCGGACAACCTCCGCGCCAACTCCAAGCTCACCTCCAGCGACTACTTCATGCCCGTGCTGGGCGTGATTTTCCTGCGCCATGCGGCCAACCGCTTCGACGCGGCCCACCGCCAGATCGAAGCCGACCAGGCCAGCGGCAAGATGCCGAAACGCAAGGTGCTTCCGGCGGACTACATCGCGCGCCGCTCGCTCTACCTGCCGGAACCGGCGCGCTACGACTGGATCATGCAGCAGGCCGCCGTCAGCGGCGCCGACCTGCCCAAACTGGTCACCGAAGCCATGACCGCCATCGAAGCCGAATTCGAGCCGCTGCAGGGCGTGCTGCCCAAGGATTACGGCATTTTCGAGACCAAGGTGCTCGAAGACCTGATGCGCCTCTTCAACAGCGAGCGGATCAGGCAGGCCACGGGTGACGTGTTCGGCCGTATCTACGAGTATTTCCTGGCCAAGTTCTCGATCCAGAAGGCGCACGACAATGGCGAGTTTTTCACGCCGTCGTCACTGGTGCAGATGATCGTCAACGTCATCGAGCCCGACCACGGCACCGTGTTCGACCCGGCCTGCGGCTCGGGCGGCATGTTCGTGCAGTCCAGTCACTTCATCGAGCAGGAGGGTGGCGACACGGCGAAAAAGGTCGTCTTCCATGGCCAGGAGAAAAACCGCGACACCATCCGCATTGCCAAGATGAACCTCGCGGTGCACGGGCTGGAAGGCAAGATTGCCGAGGCCATCACCTACTACCAGGACGAGCACAACCTCGCCGGCAAGTGCGACTTCGTGATGGCCAACCCGCCGTTCAACGTGGACCTGGTGGATGCCGAGCGCATCAAGGGCGATCCGCGCCTGCCCTTCGGCCTGCCGGGGGTGAACAAGCAGAAGAAGGTCGGCAACGGCAACTACCTGTGGATTTCCTATTTCTGGAGCTACCTGAGCGAAAAGGGGCGTGCCGGATTCGTCATGTCATCGCAGGCGTCCAGTGCCGGGCACGGCGAGAAAGAGGTACGCAGGAAGATTATCGAAACCGGCGACGTGGACGTGATGATCGCCATCCGCTCCAACTTTTTCTACACCCGCACCGTGCCCTGCGAGCTGTGGCACTTCGACCGCGCCAAGCCGCCCGAGCGCAAGGGCAAGGTGCTGATGCTCGATGCGCGCAACGTCTATCGCAAGGTCAACCGCAAGATCTACGACTTCTCGCCCGAGCAGATGCAGAACCTCGCGGCCATCGTCTGGCTCTACCGCGGGCAGCAGCAGCGCTTTCTTGCGCTGGTCAGGGACTACCTCGGCCGTATCTGCACCGAAGGCGCCGCCGTGCCGGAGCAGCTGGCACCGTTCGAGGCCACGCTGGCCGATCTGCACGGGCGGTTTGATGGGCTCGCCAAGGTTGTGGACGGACACGCCGGCCTCGACGCCGCACAGAAGCAGGCGCTCGCCGAAGCCGTTGCCGAGTTGCACGAGGCTGCCGGGCTTTACGAGGCCGACGCGAACAAGCTGCGCGGGAGCCTTGCGGCGTTCTACAAGACATACGCCAAGGCACCGCCGGACAACAACGATGCCCAGCATGCCGCACGCCAGACCTTCGATCCCGTCGCCGAGGCGACCCGGGGCCTGGTCAAGCAGGTGGACCTGATCTACAAGCTCGCCGCACGCGTGGCGGACCTCGGTGCCGATCTCTCCCTCGCCCCCGGCAACGGGGGAGAGGGCCGGGGTGAGGGGGCCTATGACCGCCGCGCCAGCGGTCGGCTGGTCAAGCAACTCGACGAGGCGCGCAAGGCCGCCGTCGAACAGTTGAAACACACGGCCTATGTCCACCGCCAAGTGGCGTGGTTGCAGGAGCGCTTCCCCAAGGCCGAACTGCAGGCTGTGCCGGGGCTGGTGAAGCTGGTGGATGCCAAGGAGATCGAAGCGGCAGACTGGAGCCTGACCCCCGGCCGCTACGTCGGTGTCGCCCCGCCCGAGGAGGACGAGGACTTCGACTTCGAGCAGACCCTGCGCGACATCCACACCGAGTTGGCCGATCTCAACAAGGAGGCGGTGGAGCTGGCGGCGAAGATTCAGCAGAACTTCGAGGAGTTGGGGGCGTGACTTCTCTGACGCAGTCGCGCTTGGGTGAGCTCACCGATCCGGAGCGCTCAATCACCTATGGCGTCGTCAAGCCGGGTCCGGAGCAAGAGGATGGGGTTCTCTTCGTCCGAGGCGGGGATGTCCTTGGCGGCCGCATTGCGATTGATGTGCTCAGAACGATCACGCCGTCAGTGTCGGCCGAGTACAAGCGAACGCTACTTCGAGGCGGTGAGCTGCTGGTGTCGCTCGTGGGAAATCCTGGCGAAGTCGCGATAGCCCCTGAGTCTCTTGCGGGCGCAAACATCGCGCGGCAGGTCGGACTTGTCGCACTGCGGTCCGATGTCAATGCCCGGTACGTCATGTACTACTTGATGTCACCAATGGGACGTGCTGATCTATTCACGCAGACGGGCGGGGCTGTGCAGCAGGTCATCAACCTCGCCGATCTTAAGCGCGTGGTTGTTCCGCTGCCATCTCAGCTGGTGCAAAACCGCATCGCCGACATCCTCTCCAACTACGACGACCTGATCGAAAACAACCGGCGGCGGATGGCGCTGCTGGAGGAAGCGGCGCGGCAGCTCTACCGCGAGTGGTTTGTCC
>JAJTHX010000032.1 GCA_021300125.1 Betaproteobacteria bacterium
CCTGCAGGATCCGTCCCCGGTTGCCGCCGTCACGGTGATGGCGGTGGCTGCGGCGGGTGTTGTCGTCAACACCGCCACCGCGCTGCTGTTCCTGCGCGGCCGCGGGAGCGATCTCAATCTGCGCGGCGCCTTTCTGCACATGGCGGCCGACGCGCTGGTGTCGCTGGGCGTGATCGTTGCCGGCGCGCTGTACCTTTGGCAGGGCTGGACCTGGATCGATCCGGTGGCCAGCCTGGCGATCGCGCTGATCGTGATCATCGGTACCTGGTCGCTGTTCCGCCAGTCGCTGCACCTGCTGTTCGACGGCGTGCCCGAGCACATCGATCTCGGCGCGGTGCGCGAGACGCTGAAGGCCCTGCCCGGCGTGACCGCGGTGCATGACCTGCACGTGTGGGCGATGAGCACCGCGGAGCCGGCGCTGACCGCTCACCTGCTCTGCCGCGAGGATGTCGCCATCGGCAGCGTGCTGCGCGAAGCACGGCAGCAACTGCACCAGCGCTACGCCATCGACCATGTCACGCTGCAAATCGAGCACGAGCACTGCGCCAGCGACTGCGGCGGCGATGCGGCAGACCCGCACAGCCACGCCCACCCTTGAGCCGCGCGATGTCTGACCAGGTCATGGCCGCGGTGCTCCTCGGAGCGCTGCTGCACGCCACCTGGAATGCATTGCTCCGCAGCAGCAGCGACCGCACCCGCGACGTGGTGCTGGTGGTCGCCGCCGCGGCGCTGCTATCACTGCCCGCGCTCGCGTTTCTGCCGCTGCCGGCGCAGCCGAGCTGGCCCTGGCTAGCAGCCTCGGGCGCCATCCATGTCGTCTACTTCCTGCTCGTTGCGCATGCCTACCGCCACGCCGAACTGAGCTTCGCCTACCCGTTGATGCGGGGACTGGCACCTGCCGGCACGGCCGCGCTTGCAGCACTGCTGCTGGCGGAGTGGCCTCCGGCAGCGGGCTGGCTTGGTGTGGCGCTGATCTGCGGTGGCGTGCTGCTGATGGCCGGCGACTCCTGGCGCAGCGGCGGGCTGCATGGCCGTGCGCTGCTGTTTCCGCTTGCCACAGCCGGCACCATCGTGATCTACACCGTGATTGACGGCCAGGGCGCGCGGCTTGCCGGCAACGTCTTCGCCTACAACGGCTGGCTGTTCGTGCTCGTCGCGCTGCCGCTCTTGCTGTTATTCATCGCCCGCGATGGCCGCGCCACCGCCACATACCTGTGCCGGCACTGGCCACGCGGGCTGCTCGGTGGATTCTGCACCCTCGCCTCCTATGGCCTCGCACTGTGGGCCATGACCCAGGCACCGATCGCGCTGGTGGCCGCGCTGCGGGAAACCTCCGTCGTTTTCGGCGCCCTCATTGCAGCCGTTTGGCTGGGCGAACGGGTGGCCCGGCTGCGCTGGATCGCGATCGGCCTGGTCTGCGCCGGCGCGATGGCGATCCGGCTGGCTTGAACACGGCCCGGGAACTGCCCCCAGCGGCTGCGGTCCTAGCCGGCAGTCAACCCGGGGAAGAACGCGATCATGCCTCAGAAGAAAGAAAATATCATCAAAAACAAAGATTTACGTTGATGGCTTGCCGCAGTGGCATTTTTTCTGGGTTTCATGCTGCCACGCGAGATCCTGGCCCAGCCCCTCGCGGCACCTGTTCCGACCGAGCCACCCACCGCCCAGACCGCCCCTTGCCTCTGATCACGATCCCGACCTGGCGCACCCTCATCGCTCTGGCTGCGGCGCTGTGTTGCGCCGCGGCCTTCCTGCGCCCTGCGCTGGCGCAGGAAATCACTGCCAACTACGCAGTGGATGTGCGCATCATCCAGGCCGAGATCGCGAAGACCCATGCCGCCGCCAGCGCCGGCAACGGCGCCGAAGCGCGCGTAGCCATGGAAAACACCTTCCGCCTGTGGCGCCTGTTCCGCCAGCGCAACATCGACAGCCGGCCCAAGGATCCCGCGTTTGCCGCAGGCCTGATCAAGACCGAGGCCCACCTCTTTGCAGCCACGCAGCAGGTGGACCAGCAGCAATGGAAAGCCGCCGCGGCTGAACTTGATCTCGCGCGCCAGGTGCTGTCGCAAATCCCCGTCACTGCGCCGCGCTAGGGCCCTGCAGCGAAGGCAACACCCGCCTCCAGCAGGAACACCTCCACCACCGGCAGCCAGATCCGCACGCCGGAGGGCGCGCCGAACAGCGCATGCCCGTCGCGGCCGAAGGGCGGCTGCATCACCAGCCGTCCCGGCACACCCGCCTGCTCGAACGCGCCATACCAGCGCCTGACCACGGCGGGCCCGAAGAACTGGTCGTTTTCGGCGTAGTGCCACAGCACGGGCACGCGGATGCGCTGTGCAAAACGGCCCATTGTCAGGGCCATCTGCTCGGCGCCGCAGGGTTCTCCGGGATGCGCCCGCGGATTGCCGCCGCGGCCACCGGCAAAATTGAGCACCGCGCGCAGGCCCGGCGGATTGTGGCTGGCCGCAGCCAGCGAAGCGAATCCGCCGGCCGACTAGCCGACCAGCAGCACCTGCCCGGCATCCGCATGGGGCAGCGCGCGCAGATAGTCGATCGCGGCGAGCAGGTCGAGCGCGGCCTCCTCGCCGGCCCTGGCGTAATCGGGCGCAGCACAGGTCGAATAATGTTCGGCCCAGGGACCTCCGGTTTCGCCATAGCCGCGGCGCATCGGCAACAACACGAGGTACCCGCGGCGCAGGAACTCGCGGCTCGCCGCGCGCGCCAGGTAGCGCCCCATGCGCGCGCGTTCGGCGGCATTGGCGGGGCTGCCATGGCTGATCACCGCCACCGGAAAGGGACCGTTGCCCTCGGGCCTGAACACCGTCGCCACGAGATGGGGCCAACGCGCGGCCGGCGGCAGCGGAATCGTCACGACTTCCTCAATCAAGGCCGGTTCCGCAGGCTGTGCGGATGCGGGCATGCCGGCCGACATCGCCGCCAGCATCAAGCCGGCACTCCACAAGCAACCGGTCAGCCGCATCGCCCTCTCCCCGCGAAGACCACTGCGTCCAGTGGCCGGCACCACAGCCGCCGGCCGGCTAGTCCGAGAGTCTCATGCCCAGAGCCGCAGCCTGGCGTGCCTCGTAAGCCCGGCGCGCCTCATCGTGATGCTGGCCGATGATGCCGCCGCGTACGCTGCCGCGCCCGACGGCCCGGTAGAGCACCTTCCAGCTCTGCGGCAGGCGGTCGCCGTCGGGCGGCGCCAGCCACAGCCGGAACAGCAGTCGCTTCTGCGCCGGATCCTCATGGTCGGTGAAATCGGTGCGCGAGTGCAAGGTGACATGGCTGTTGATGATCTGCAGGTCGCCGGGCTCGAGCCACATGTTGTGGGCAAGGTCAGGGCGGCGCACCAATGCGTCAAAGGCCTCCAGCGCCTGCCAGTGCCTGGCATCGAGCTGCGGCACGCCGGGAATCTGCTGCGCCGAAGTCACGCGGTTGCGGTTCCATTTGCTGAAGAGCTTGCCGTCAATGCTGTCGAAAATCGGATGCGGGTACGAGGGCGCCTCGTCCGCCGCCTGCTCGCCCTGGCGGCTGAAATGGATGGGCTCCAGCAGCAAGGCGGCGAGGTCCGGATGCTCGCGCCGCATCGACTCGAAAGCCGCCACCGAGCTGGTGGTGATGCTCATGCCGCCGGCAACAGCCCTGTTGTAGCAGGACAGCGCCACGATATCGGCCGAATCGGTGTGAAAGTCGAGCTCGGCATTGGTGTTGTAGCCGCGGCCGCGGCCGCTGCGGTAAGTGTTGCCAACGTCGCGCACCGCGGACACGTAGTGGCTCTGCAGGCCCTGCGGCCGGCCCACACCGAAATGCAGCCCGATGCCCCAGGTGAGCAGCTCGAAGTCCTTCTCGTCGAGGCCCTCGCGCGGCAGCCCCTTCACCAGCGCCACGCCGCGGCCGCGCTGCATTTCGGCGAACGCCGCCTGCAGCACCGGCTGCGCCGAACCGAGATCAAAATCCTCGCGGCGGTAATCGAACAGCGTCTTCGCCGGATCCATGGCACGGGTGAGCGCGGCGACGAGATCGCAGCGTGCGCGCTCATCGAGGCGGAAGGTCCAGCGCGCGCGGTCGGCTTCAAGCTGCGCCGCGGTCCAGGCGGCGGGCGTGGGATCGAGTGGCGGAAAAGCGGTCATCGGTTGCTTTGCTTCGGAAAAAACAATGGCGCAGGCGGAATCCGCGCTGCGCCATCCAGGGGCCGGCGTTGCGGTTCAGCCGACCAGTGCCATCTGGAAATCGCTCTTGCCGGCCGAGCAGTCGGGGCAGTACCAGTCCTCCGGCACATCCTCCCAAGGGGTGCCGGGGGCGATGCCCTCGTCGGGCAGGCCCTTGGCCTCGTCATACACAAACGCGCAGAGCATGCACTGCCAGACCCGGGTACCCGGCTCCGCGCGTGCGACCTTCGGCGATGCACCCTGCGCAGCCTGCGCGGCATTGCTGCGCGGGAAGTGCAGCACCAGCACGTCGAGACCTTCACTGCCCGCAGCCAATTCCATTCGGCCTTCCTCCGGCTGCACGAAAGCCACCGACAGTGCCCTGTACTCGCGGCCCTGGTACAGCAGGCTGCCGCGCACGATGATCAGATACTGGCCGTTGGTGTCGGCCGGATCCGGCGCCATCGCGCGGCCGTTGGGGGCCACGCTCATCGAATAGCTGCCAAGGCCCTGCTCGTCGCGGATTTCGCTGAAGGCATGCAGCGCGGCGCCGGAGGTCACCGGCTCGAACTTCGGCGCCTCGGTGACCTGGAAGGGATGGCGGTTGTTGACCTGCTCCAGCTTGACCCGGGTTTCTGGATTGTCGAGATACTGCGCGCCGGGATCCTTGTGCGCACGCAGCGTCAGGAAACCCATGCCCTGGCCGAACACGATCGGGCCGTACGGGGTGTGGGCGCGCGAATAATGCACCGCGTTCACGGTCAGCGGATGTTTGCCCATCAGCCCGTCGCCGCTGACGATGACCTGGTATTGGTCATAGTCGTGGAAATGCGGCTTGATCACCCGGCCCGGTGTGCCTTCGACCAGAAAAGCATGTGGTGTGGCTGGGTTGTTGGGATCCGGATCGATCAGCGGCGTCCGCCATGCGGTCCCGGTCGGAACCTGGCGCTCCTTGCGGTTGACCTTGGCGTCTTCGTAAGCGGTGATTTGCGGCATGGCATGCTCCCGGCAAAAAGCGTTGACCAATGCATTATAGGCGGCGCCGGCCGGGCTGGCACCGCCGCTGTCAATATATGGACAGCCTGGGCAATGCCTCAGGTCGAAGGCGGGAAAAAGCGATACCAGACGCCATAGGCCCAGCACGCGGCGCAGAAGGACAGCGCCCATTCCAGGCTGGAGAACACGATCAGCACATAGCAGGGCACCACCCAGAGGCTGCTGCCCGAGGCATACAGCAACACCGAGGCGGTGCTCGCCAGGAACAGGATCTTGTTGGCAAACATCTTGGCGCCGGCATTCTCCTTCTTGCCGCCCCAGCCACGCTTTTCGGCGATGCGATGCCAGAGCTGGTGCGCCGGCTCACGGTAATGCCCGAAAAAGCCGCGGACGAAGCCCTGCACCGCCAGCAGCG
>JAJTHX010000171.1 GCA_021300125.1 Betaproteobacteria bacterium
GGTTGCGCTCTACCAACTGAGCTATTCCCGCGTGGACTGCTTGATCGGTCGCGGATTATAAGCGATTTTGCTGAGGCATCGCAACCGGCCTGCCAAGCCCAGGCGGCGTGGCTGGAGTCTAGGGTTCGGCGATGCGACTGTCGTAATCGCCGATGGCCTTGACCATGCGATCAAGCTCGGCGTCAACCCTGGTTTTCGCATCAGGGTCGAGGGGATAGCACAACAGCGACAGGTCGTCGAACAGTCCCGCAACACGCGGTTCACTGGCATATACCAGCTTGCGCTGTGTATTCTGCACGGTCGGCACCTGCATGAATTCGCGACCGTCCTCCCAGTAGATCGACAGCGTGATGATCTGGGTATTGAGACGCAGAAGGCGGACGATGAACTCGAAGCGCACGGTGTGCATGCCCTTAGAGCGCATCTCGATCAATCGCTGCGGTGTCAACGGTGTTCCCCGCTTCAACGCCGCAACTGTTTCCTGGTCACTCAAGCGCATCTCCCGGCCGCCCCTGTTAGAAGCAGGCCATCAGTTTGCCGCGCCTGTCGCGGGCACACAAATCTAACAAAATGAGAAGTTTGCCAGTCAACGGACTTGATTAAACACGAAATTTGTGCGGCGCAACAGTGGGAAAAATCATATCGCCGGAAGAAGGGCTGGACGCCGCCCGCCCCCCTCTGCCTTTAGTCCTAGACTCGCTCCAGCACCACAGCCAGCCCCTGCCCGCCGCCGATGCACAGCGACACCAGGGCATATTTGCCGCCGATACGCTGCAGCTGGCGGGCGGCAGTCAGCGCGATGCGGGCACCGGAAGCCCCGAGCGGATGGCCGACTGCAATCGCGCCGCCATTGGGATTGACACGCGAGTCGTCGAAGGACACGCCCAGACCTTTCAGGCAGCCCAGCACCTGTGCGGCGAAGGCTTCGTTGATCTCGATGATGTCCATGTCCTTGATGCTGAGACCGGCGCGGGCCAGAGCCTTCTGCGAGGCCGGCACCGGGCCGTAGCCCATGATGTCGGGGCGCACACCCATCGCAGCAGTGGCGATGACCCGCGCCATCGGCTTGGCACCGGCCTTTTCGCCGGCAGCACGCGAGCCCAACACCAGTGCCACCGCGCCGTCATTGACGCCCGAGGCATTGCCGGCGGTGGTGACCCCACCCTCGTAGAGCACCTTCATCTTGGCCAGCGCGGCCATGTCGGTGCCCGGGCGCGGATGCTCGTCCTCGGCCACTGGCGGCACCGGGCCCTTGCGCCCGGCCGGCATTTCCACCGGGGCGATCTCGCCGGCAAAAAATCCCTCACCCTTGGCGGTGGCGAATTTCTGCTGAGAGGCCAGAGCGAAGGTGTCGGCCTGCTCGCGCGTGATGCCCAGTTCCCGCGCCATGTTGTCCGCAGTCTGGGGCATCTGGTGGTTGCCGAACTGCTTGTCGAGCTTGGGATTGGAGAAGCGCGGGCCGATGGTGCTGTCGAACATCTTGATGCCGCGGTCGTAGGCCGACTCGGAACGGCTGATCACGATCGGTGAGCGGCTCATGCTCTCGACACCGCCAACGATGAACACATCGCCCTCGCCGGCGGTGATCGAATGCGCGGCGTGGGCAATGGCGCCCAGGCCGCTGGCGCAGTTCCGCTGCAGGACGGTGCCCGGGATCTCGATCGGGAAACCTGCGGCAAGGCCGGCGTGACGGGCGACGCAGCGGCTGTCTTCACCGCCCTGGTTGGCGCAGCCGACGACGATATCCTCGACCTGGTCAACCTTGAATTTCGATTTCACCATCAGGGTTTTCATGACATCGGCAAGCAGGTCGTCGGGGCGGACCCTGGCCAGCGCGCCGGCATGGCGGCCGAAGGGAGTGCGCAGGCCTTCGTAGAGATAGGCGTCAAGCATGGTGGTTTCCTTTATCCGGTCGTTTCGTTCAGGGTTCGGGGGTCAGCAGCGACACGCCCAGCTGCGCACGGCGGCGCATCCAGATGGTGGGGCGGTAACGCGGATCGGCGTAGATCGCATTCATGTTGGCGAGTACGCGGTGGATGCGCTCAACGCCGACGGTGTCGCCGAATTTCAGCGGGCCGTGGGGGTAGTTCAGCCCCAGGGTCACCGCCTTGTCGATGTCGGCGGGCTGTGCGGTGCGGCTTTGCGCGATCGAGCAGCCGATGTTGACGATCATCGCGACGATGCGCTGGGCGATGAAGCCCGGGCTGTCGCGGCAGACAGTCACCGGCACGCCGTCGGAGGCGAGCAGTCCGTGTGCAGCCTCTTTCATCTTCGCATCGGTCTGCGGCGTGCCCATGATGGTGCGTCGCTTGACCATCGGGAACAGCGTGTCCACGGCCACGGTGCGTTTCGGGTCCAGCCCCTCCTCCACCGCGCTGGTGGTCGCGTCCTTGCCCACCGGAGTGACCAGGATCAGCGCCTCGGCGGAAGGCCGGGCACTGCTCTCGATGCTGGCGCCGAGCTTGTTCAGCAGCGCAACCAACGCATCGTGGCCGGCCGGTTCTGCCTTGCTCAACCAGACGCTTTTCGGTTTTGCTGCCGGTGCCGGCGGCTCCGGCGCGACGATCGGCTTCATTTCAGCATCGTAGTTGTAGAAGCCCTTCTTGCTCTTGCGGCCCAGCACCCCGGCCTCGTAGCGCGCCTGCATGATCGTGCTCGGGCGGTAGCGCGGCTCCTGGAAAAACTGGTTGTAGATCAGCGCCGAGGCCGGCTGGGTCACGTCGAGGCCGGTCAGTTCCATCAACTCGAACGGGCCCATGCGAAAGCCGCCGACGTCCCGCATCACGCGGTCGACGTCGGCAAAGGAGGCCACGCCCTCGTATACCAGGTGCGAGGCCTCCAGCGTGAAGCCGCGGCCGACCTGGTTGACCAGGAAGCCCGGCGCATCAGTCAGGCGCACCGGCTCGCGCGTCATGCGTTTACCGATCACCATCAGCGCTTCGGAAACCCAGTTCTCGGTGAGCAGGCCGTCGATGACCTCGACCAATTTCATCAAGGGTACCGGGTTGAAGAAATGCAGCCCGGCGAATCGCTGCGGGGTCTTCAGCTTGGCAGCGATGGTGGTCACCGACATCGAGGACGTATTGGTGGCGAGGATGCAGTCCGGTGCAACATTGCCTTCAAGATCGGCAAACAGGGCGCGCTTGGCGTCGAGGTTTTCGACAATGGCCTCGACCACCATGTGACAGTCCTTGAAATCGGCCAGTGACTGCGCGACCCGGATCCGCGACACCGCCGCATCGGCCTCGGCCTGGGTCATGCTGCCCTTCTCCGCCGCGCGCGCCAGCATCTTGGCAACAAAATCGCGGGCCTCCTCCGCCGCACCCGGGCGGGTATCCATCATCGTCACGTAGAGGCCGCCGGCAGCGGACACCTGGACGATGCCGCGCCCCATCGCGCCAGTGCCGATGACCCCCACGCGCAGGTCGCTGCGATTTGCATCAAACGCCATGGTTTACCTTTTTATCAATTAAATCAACAAGTTAAAGTTTAACGACCCTTGAATACCGGCTTGCGCTTTTCGGCAAAGGCGGCCTGGCCTTCCTTGTAGTCCTCACTCTTGTAGCAAACATCGACCATGCGCTGCAGTTTCTCGAGGTCGCGCTCAGCGGGGGGCTTGGCGTATTCGATCAGCGAGGCCTTCACCGAAGCCAGGGTCAGTGGCGCATTGCCGGCAATGGTCCGGGCATAGTCGAGGGTGTATTGCTCCAGTTCCGCCGCCGGCACCACGCGGTTGACCAGGTTCATCTGCAGGGCTTCCTGGGCATTGAACTGGCGGGCGGTGAAGAAGATCTCGGCGGTGAACTGCGGTCCCACCACGTCGGTCAGTCGCTTGACGCCGACGAATCGGTAGCCGAGGCCGAGTTTGCCGGCAGGCACGCCGAATTTGGCATCATCAGCCGCGATGCGGATGTCGCAGTTGACGGCAATCGCGGTGCCGCCACCGATGCAGTAGCCGCGCACCATCGCGATGGTGGGCTTGGCGCATTCCTGCAGCGCCTTGCCGGCGTCGTCAGCCGCCTTGTTGTAGGCGGCAACCGCGTCCTCGCTGCTGCGCTTTTCCTTGAACTGGGAAATGTCGGCACCCGCGACGAAGGCTTTTTCGCCCGCGCCCCTGAGCACGATCACGCCGACTTCAGGATCGGCCACAAAATTGGCCAGCAGCAGCGGCAGGTTCTGCCACATTTCGAAGGACACCGCATTGTGGCGAGCCGGATTGTTGAAGGTGATCCAGCCGATGCCGTCTTTTCTCTCGGCAAGCAGGCGGTCCGTGGGGGCGACGGGTGCGTTCATGGGTAATCCTGTGGGTTCACAATATAAAAAATCAGTCCCACATTTTAACCGATCACCGCCTCGGTCACCCGGGCTCAACCCCGGTTTGCCGGGGCCCGGGAATCCCAGACCTGGCTGCGCCAATGCCAACCGATCCACAGGGTCAATGCCAGCCCGGCGAGGCAGTAGGCGCTGCCCAGCGCACGAAAGCCGAACTGCTCGATCAGGGGACCGGACAGCATCAGGCCCACGGGCAAGGTGTAGATGGCCAGCATGCGGACGCCCATCACGCGGCTGCGGAAACGCGGTTCCGAGACCCGCAGCAGCAAGGCCGCCATGGCGACCATGCCCAGGCTCTGCGCAAGGCCCGACAGCAGCAGCATCGCGATGCCGGCCGCGAGGCTATCCATCTGCACAAACAGCAGGGTCAGCACATACCAGACCACGCAGCCGCCGACCATCATCCGCGCCGGCTTCACGCCATGGCCGAAACGGGTCAGCCACAGCGACCCCAGCAGCGCGCCGCCGGCAAAACCGGCCACCATGTAGCCGAGCCCCGTCTGGTCAGTGCCATAGACGCTGCGGGCGACATAGGGCAGCAGGCCGTTCACCAGCGGGAACGCCGTCAGGTTGACCAGCAGCGCCAGCCAGATCGCGGCCTGCAGCGCGGGGGTGCGCCAGACATAGAGCATCCCCTCCTTCAGGTCCTGCAGCACCGTCGTCGGCACCAGGGTTGACGGGGTCTGGGGCGCGGTGCGCGATGACGCCACGCCCAGGGTCAGCAGCAGGCTGGCAAGATAGAAGGTGGTGACCACGACATAGGCGATACCCACGCCGAGGACAGCCACCAGTCCGGCGCCGGTCAGTGCGCCCATCACCCGCGCCGAATCCTGGGTGGTGCGCGAAATGCTGGCGGCGCCGACAAACTGGGCCACCGGCAGGGTTTCGCCGATCAGCGCATGGCGCATCACCAGATCGGAGGGCCGCACCAGCCCCATCAGCGCGGTGATCACGAAAACATGCAGCGGCTGCAATGCTCCGCTGAGTGCCAGCGCCGCCAGCATGGACGCCAGCAGCAGATATAAGCCGCGCATCGCGCAAAACACGCGCTTGTTGCCCAGGCGGTGGCCGGCGACGCCGATCAGCGGCGACAGCAGCGTGCCCGCGTACTGCAGCGAGGCAAACAGCGTCAGCATCAGCACCGATCCGGTCTCGGCCAGCACATACCAGCCGAGGATCAGCGTTTCCATCTCGAACGCCCAGGAGGCCGCCAGATCCGCGGGCCACTGAAAGCGGAAACTGCGGACCCGGAACGGTGCCAGCGCCGGGTCGCGGGCCGGCGTGCTCAATCGGCGGGCATGCCGTTGCGCAGCAGGTCGCGTGCGATGAACCAGCGATGGACTTCGCTCGGCCCCTCGAATATGCGGAACACGCGGCAGGCGCGCGCGATATATTCCAGCGGCAGGTCCTTCGACACGCCCATGCCACCCAGCAGCTGGATCGCGCGGTCGGACACCCGCCCGATCATCTCGCTGCCCTGCAGCTTGACCATCGCCGCCTCGCGCCGCCAGTCACTGCCGCCCTGGTCCATCTTCGTGGCGAGGCGCCACGTGATCCAGCGCACCATTTCCATTTCCTGCCAGCTGTCGGCGAGCCACCACTGCACCTGCTGGCGGTCGGCAAGCAGTAAGCCGAAGGTTTTTCGCTCATTGGCCTGCTTGAGCATGATGTCCATGCAGCGCCGCGCGTAGCCGAGCGAGCGGCAGGCGATTTCCATGCGTCGCACGCCGAGGCGGTTCTGCATCGGCGCAAAACCCTGGCCGACCTTGCCCAGCACCTGGCTTTCGGGCAATTCGACGTTGTCAAAGAACACCGCATATGGCGCATGCTCGCCAATGGTGTTGAACACCGACGGGATCGACAGGCCCTTGGCGCCCCGGTCGACAAGGAAAGCCGTGATGCCGCCGCGCGAACCTTTTTCAGGGTCGGTCACCGCCATCACGATGATGAAATCAGCCTTGCGCGCACCGCTGATCCAGATCTTCTGGCCGTTGAGCACCCATTTGCCGTTCCTGAATTCGGCGCGGGTCTTCATACCGGCCGGATCCGATCCGGCACCGGGCTCGGAGATCGCAATCGCGCTTTTCATCTCGCCCCGGGCATAGGGGAGCAGGTATTTCTGCACCTGTTCCGGCGTGCAGGTCTCGCGCAGCATCCACAGGTTGGGACTGTCCGGCGGCAGCACGAACGGCACGATGCTGGTCTTCAATTCCTCGATGACAATGGCCTTCGCCAGCATGCCCATGTTCTGGCCGCCGTATTCCTCGGGCACGTCAATGCCGTAGAGCCCGATTTCCCGCGCCTTGGCGGACAGATGTTTCTCTGCATCCGGATCAATCAGCGGTGCGTCGGTGAGGCCGCGTTCGGCCTCGCGCCGGATCACATCACGTTCCAGTGGCAGCAGCTCCTCACGTACGAAACGCGCCACGGTGTCTCGCAGCATGCGCAGTTCTTCGGGCAAAGTGAAATCCATGGTTTCCTCTGTGTTCGTTTAGTCCAGCACCATCAGCCAGTCCACGGCGGTCGCGCCCTGCGGACCGGCGAGCACCGGGTTCAGATCCAGTTCGCGCAGCCGCGGCCCGGCCGCCGCGCCCAGTCGCGACACTGCACTGACCATCCGCGCCACCGCTGTCCTGTCCACCGGCGCTGCGCCGCGCACACCATCCAATACCGCCCTGCTTTTGAGTTCGTCGAGCATGCGCAGGGCTTCGGCTTCGGTGACCGGGGCGGCGCGGAACACCACATCCTTGAACACTTCGATCAGCACCCCGCCCAGCCCGACCATCACCACCGGGCCGAAGGTCGGGTCGCGCTGCAGGCCGATCACCAGTTCGGTCGTGCCCTGTGCCATGGCCTGCACCAGCACGCCGCTGATGCGGGCATCGGACTTGTACGCGCGGGCGTTGGCGATCAGCCGCGCATGGGCCGCACGCACGGCGGCCGCATCCTTCAGATTCAGGGCGACACCTTTGGCCTCGGTCTTGTGCAGGATGTCCGGGGATTCAATCTTGAGCACCACCGGGTAACCCAGGGCTTCGGCGGCCGCGACCGCGGCGTCGGCACTGCCGGCCAGCTTCGCCGCGGCGGTCTGCACGCCGCAGCCTTGCAGCAGCGCCTGACCTTCGAGGCTGGATACCGGGCCGGGCTGCGCCGGGAGTTTCAGTGCAGGCAGTTGCAATGCCGCGCGTGCCGGCGCATCCGCCTGCCATTGGCGACGGGCTTCAGCGTATTGCACCAGCGCTCCGATGGCATCGACGGCGGCTTCTGCGCTGCGCAGCACCGGGATGCCGGCAGCGCGCATCTGCTCGCCGGCGGCCTCGGGCATGCCCATCCAGCACACGATGAAGGGCTTGCTCGCCTGCGCTTTGGCTTCGACGAAGTTGCGCACGTTCAGATCGGCCTGCTTTTCGGAGAACGACAGCCAGGCAATCGCCACATCCACCTTCGGATCGGAAAGCAGGATCTTGATGCTCTCGCGCATCAGGTTGGGATCGACCAGCCCCTGCGCGGTGATGTCCACCGGATTGCCGGTGGAACCGAAGGCCGGCACCACCTTGCGCAGCGCGGCGGTGGTCGCCTCGCTCAGTGTCGCCACGTCGAGGCCGATTTCCTCGGCCCGGTCAGCCATCAGCGCGCCGGCGCCGCCGGAGCGCGTGATGATGCCGATGCCACGCCCGCCGGGCAGCGCGCACTGAGAAAATACTTCAACAAAATCAAGTAGTTGCTCATCACTGCGAGCGCGGATGATACCGCGCTGGCGGATCACGCCGGCAAACACCGCATCCTCTCCGGCGAGTGAACCGGTATGCGAAGCAATCGCCTTGGCGCCAGCCCTGGTGCGGCCCACCTTGGTCAGCACCAGCGGCTTGCCGCGCGCCAGCGCATCCTCCGCCACACGCAGCAGTCCCGGCCCGTTTTTCAATCCCTCGATGTAACCGGCACCGACGGTGACCTTGTCCTCGGCAACAATCGCGCCCATCACATCGACAAACTGCAGGTCGGTCTCGTTGCCGGTATTGACGAAAAATCCGAAGTTGAGACCGCGCTTGCGCGCAACCCCCGCCGTGGCGGTGCCCAGTGCGCCGGACTGGGTGACGAATGCCGCCGGGCCTTCCGGGGTCGGCCCCAGCGAAAACTGGCTGAAGGTCGCCATCATGTTCTCGAACACATTGACCAGCCCCAGACAATTGGGACCGAGCACGCGCACGCCGCTGTCACGGATCGCCTGCCTGAGTTCCGCCTCCAGCTGCACGCCATCGCCGCCGACTTCGCTGAATCCGGAACTGAACACCACCGCAACCTTGACGCCCTTGCGGCCGAGTTCGCGCAGCGTCTCCGGCACATGCCTTGCCGGCACTGCGACCACGGCGAGATCCACCGTGCCCGGAATCGAAGCGACATCCGGATAACAGGGCCGGTCAAGCAGCGTCTGGTATTTCGGGTTCACCGGCAGGATGCGCCCGGCATAACCCTTGTCGACCAGCGCCTTGAAGGTGCGGCCGTTGATCTTGTTGAAATCGGTGGAGGCGCCGATCACCGCAATGGATTGCGGATGGAGCAGCGCACGCAGGGCGTCGTTCATTTTCTGGACTGTAAGGGGCTGATGAGTGACGGGGGAAGATAGCCGCTGCACACCCGCGGGTCAAACCTGCTGGGCGCTGCGTCTTCGTGCTAGATTCATGCAAAACAAATCATACTGGAGGAGAAGCCATGAACAAGATCGCCATCGGCTGCATCGCCGCCGCGCTGCTTGCCGCAGGACAGGCTGCAGCGCAGACCGCCCAGAATTTTCCGTCACGCGCGCTGCGCATGGTGATCCATTTTCCGCCAGGCGGCCCCACCGACTTTGTCGGCCGTGCGATGGGCCAGCGCCTGTCCGAAATCTGGAAACAGCAGGTCATTGTCGAAAACCGGCCGGGTGCCGGCGGCGTGATCGGGGTCGAAAACGTGCTGCGCTCTCCACCCGACGGCTACACCATTCTCTTCGGCACCGGCGGTTCGCTGGCGCTGGCGCCAGCGCTCAACCCCAAGCTGCCCTATGACGTGTTCA
>JAJTHX010000012.1 GCA_021300125.1 Betaproteobacteria bacterium
GCGCCGTAGGCGGGCGACGACGCCGCGTGTACGGTGCGCCCCGAGATCGACGACACATTGATGATGCGGCCGGCCCTGGATTTTTTCAGGTGCGGGATCGCCATCTTGCAGATCAGGAACACGCTGCGCAGGTTGAGCGCGACGGTGCGGTCCCATTCTTCGATCGGCATGTCCTCGACGGTGGCCAGCCGGCCGTAGCCGCCGGCGCAGTTGATCACGATGTCGATGCCGCCGAAGGCCTGTGCGATGCCGGCGATGCATTGCGCAACCGAGGCCTCATCCGTGATGTCGGTGCGGAACAGCTGCGCCGTGCCGCCGCCGGCGCGGATCGCTGCAGCCACCTTTTCGCCGTTGTCGGCGTCGATGTCGACCACCGCGACGCGGCAGCCCTGTGCCGCAAACAGGCGCGCGGTTTCCGCGCCGATGCCCTGCGCAGCACCGGTGATCAGTGCGACGCGGTTGTTCAGTTCCGGGTAGTTCGCCATCGGGTCCTCGCAAGTTATTGATTTAATTGATTATTTTTTTCGGCTTCGCGGGCGCTGGCGCGATTGATCCACGAGCCTCCACCCATGATCAGCGCGCAGCTCCAGAAGATCGCCGCAACGCCGCCAATCACCGCGCCAACAGCGCCAAACAGCGGCGGCACCACCACGTGCGCGCCGTAGCTCACCGCGAGCCGCATCGAGATGCCCTCGGCCGAGCGTCCCGCGGGCGCCGCGTTGAAGGCGAGGATCATCGACAGCGGCTGGCCGCAGCCCAGTCCCAGCCCGAGTGCGAAGGCGGCCAGCGCCAGCAGCGGTGCGCTCGAAGTGAGCGGAAACACGCAGAACGCGAGCGCCGAAATGATGAAGGCGCCGGCGAGCATCGCGCGCTCGCCGTAGCGCCGGGTGATCGGCGGAATGAACAGGCGGGTGACAAACGCCGCCGCGCCGAAGGCGCCCATGATGAGGCCGATGGTGGTGGCCGAGAAATCGAGGCTGTGGCCGTAGATCGGCATGTAGAGGTTGAACAGGTCGAGACCGGTCATCACCGCTGCGTTGGACAGCAGCGCATTGCGCATCGCCGGCTGTTTCAGCAGGTCGCGCGTGTTGCGTGCGGGCTGCGTGCCGGCGCCTGCCGGGGCAGGGGCCGGCACCGGGATGGTGTGGCGCTTGAGTATCACCACGCCGAGGCAGGCGAGCGGAACCGCCGCCATCACCAGGAAGGAGGGCACATGGCTCAGCGTGTCGATCGACAGGCCGACCAGCACCGGACCGATCACCGCGCCGGTGGATTCGCCGAGGCTGTAATAGCTGTAGTGACGGGTGCGGTTGTCGGCGCTCGACAGCGTGCCTACCAGGTTCTGTGTCGCCACCACCCACAGCATGCTGGTGAAGCCCCACAGCGGCGCGACGAGGTAGAGCGTCGCCATGGACGGAAACACGAAGGGCAGCGCCATCACCAGCGTGTAGCTGGCGAGTCCCCACACCATCAGGCGCCGGTTGTCGAAACGGTCGGCCAGGCGCCCGGCGGCAATGGCCAGCAGAAACGGAAACAGCCCGTAGAGCGCGAACAGGATGCCGGTCTGCAGCGGTCCCGCGCCGAGGTCCACCGCATACAGCGTCATCAGCACCCGGCTGCCCTTCATGGTGATGAAGGTGATGCTGGTGAGGGCGATGATCAGTAAGAGCGGCATGAGGGGGCGGTGGGGCGCTGCGCCGATTATAAGAGCGCGCCCCCGCTTTCAGCCGCGCGCGGCCATATTGCGGAAAGCGCGCAGGGCGAGAAAGCCGGCCACTGGCCAGCCGCGGGCCGGCGTTGCATGATGGCGTGCATGAACGGCCATCCCGAACTGCAGACGATCAAATCCTGGATTGACGCCGCGCGGCGCGTCACCGTGCTCACCGGTGCCGGCATCTCCACCGACTCCGGCATTCCCGATTTCCGCGGGACGCAGGGGGTGTGGACGCTCAATCCGAAGGCGGAAAAAATGTCGGATATCCGCCATTACGTGTCGGACCCCGAAGTGCGCCGCCTGTCCTGGCAATCGCGCCTGGCGCATCCGGCGTGGACCGCCGCGCCCAACGCCGGCCACCACGCGCTCGCAGAGCTGGAGCGCCGCGGCAAGCTGCACGCGCTGGTCACCCAGAACATCGACGGCCTGCACCAGCGTGCCGGCGTCTCCGCGAACAAGGTGATCGAAGTGCACGGCACACTGCACCGGGTGATCTGCCTCGGCTGCGGCTGGCGCGGTCCGATGCAGGACACACTGGACCGCGTTCGTGCCGGCGAGGAGGATCCGCAGTGCCTCGCCTGCAGCGGGCTGCTGAAAAGCGACACCATTTCCTTCGGCCAGCCGTTGGTCCCCGAAGTCATCGACCGCGCGATGCGTGTCGCGTCCGAATGCGAAGTGTTCATCGCCATCGGCAGCACGCTGCAGGTCTATCCCGTGGCCGGCGCCGTGCCGCTGGCGCTGCAGGCCGGCGCGAGGGTGGTCATCATCAATGCCCAGCCGACGCAGTTTGATGGCGTTGCGGATGCGCTGGTCCGGTTGCCGATCGGCGAGGTGCTGCCTGACCTTTTCGGTGCAGGCCGCTGAACGGCAACGGCGCATCGGACCGAAGCGCCGTTGCTGCCACCCCGGGGCGGGTTACTTCTTCTTTTTGGCCGGGGCCTTTTTCTTCGCGGCAGCGGATCGTGTCGCACTTTTCTTCAGGGTGACCACCTTGATCACGCGTTTTTTCGCGGCGGGCTTGCGGCCGGTGTCGACCTTGATCCCCCTTTTTGGGGCCGGGGCCATGCCCTTGGTCAGCACGCCGCGCAGCCAGGCCCAGGCCGCCGGCCCCCATTCACGTTCATTGCGCGCGGCAATATGGCCGTCATCGGGATACACACGGGCGACGCGGCCGTCGGGTGGTCCCGACTCGAGCAGCAGGTAAAGGTTGCCGATGGGCGTCAGGTGGTCGATCTTGCCGTTGACCAGGTACATCGGCATGGTCAGTTTGTCGAGCAGGCCCTGGTCCTGCAGCGACCAGCGCAGGAACTCCTTGCGCTGCTCCTCCTCGGTGACCTGCTTCAGCGGCGGCTGCGTGCCGCGGGGGCCGAACCAGTTGGTCTTGGCGCGTTCGTAGGCGGCGGCGCGCCACTCGGCGCGCTCCTCGTCCGTACCCCAGTAGCCGACGCCGCCGGGGGCGCAGGAGATCACGCCTTTGATGCGGGAATCGTGCGCGGCGAGCCGGATCACCCACAGGCCGCCGCGGCTGACGCCAAAGGCGCCGATGCGGTTGCCGTCAATCTCGGGGCGTTGCTGCAGTTCGTCGAGCGCGGCCTGCCAGGCCACGATGGATTCCGGGGCATGCGGAAAGGAGGTCTGGCCCGTGCCCGGTGCATCCACCACCAGCGCGGCCATGCCCTGCGACAGCGCGCCTTCGGCGTACTTCTCGCGGTCTTCCTTGTACATGTCAGCGCCGCACATCACCAGCACCGCGGGCACCTTGTTCGTTTTCGAGGCGCCCGGCGGCAGGCGCAGGTAGCCGGTGGCGGTCATGCCGTTCTTGTTGACCACCAGCGCCTGCGGCGGGTTGTCGAGCAGGGCGGCGGACTTGCGGAAGCAGCGCAGGTAATCCTCATACGACTGCGCCTTGAGTGCGCTCATGTCCGGCGGGCAGATCGAGGAGCCCGACCAGTATGGCGCGGGAAAGCGCGCGAGGCTGAAATAAGACTTGGCCTGGATGTAGGCGCGGCGCGCCTCGGCCTTGTTGCCGCGGGAGAGCAGTGCATCGCCCTCTTTTTCATAGTCGGCGCCCACCGCGCTCCACACCGGCACCCAGTCTTCGTCTTCGGTGCTCTTGATTTTGGCCACCGTGTCGATCAGCAACTGCATGTCGTCGATCAGGTTGAACCAGCGGCGGTAGAAGCCGCCGATGGTGACGGCAAAGGGATTCTCGTCGCTGCGCATCGGCAGTGCGGCGAGGATGGCGGTTTTTTCGGATGCGGCGTGTGCGGCGCTTTTCATGACTCCTCCAGTGAATCGAAACAGGGCGGCGGCTGTGCCGTCCGGTGCGGGCGCTATTCTGAAACAAGGCCAATTTGGGCGCTATGCCATGGCCGGTGCGGCAGGCTGCCCGCGACAGAAAAACATAACCCATTGATATTCAATATTTATTTTTGAGTGTGGTGCGGCCTCATCCTCGGCTCGGGCCGGATGCGGTTTGCGCCGCGCCGCGCTTCGGCGACAATGGCCGTTCATCAGGAGGTGGTGACATGCAAAACAATAAATGCCGGGCCGCGCCGCGCGCGTGCCTGAACTCCGTGTGGCTGATGGGCGCGCTGGCCACGCTCGCTGCCCTGCCGTCCGCGTTTGCGGCGTTCCCCGAGCGGCCGATCCGCATCATCGTGCCCTTCCCCCCGGGCGGCGCCTCGGATGTGACCGCGCGCATGCTGGCCGAGAAGTTTGCGCAGACCTGGAACGTCAACGTCGTGGTCGATAACCGCACCGGTGCCACCGGCATCATCGGCACCGACCTCGTTGCCAAGGCCGCGCCCGACGGTTACACGCTGGGGCTGGTCGCCTTGAGTTTTGCCATCAACCCGGCGATCCACAAGCTGCCCTACGATTCGGCGAAGGATTTTTCCTTTGTCACGATCACGGCTTCCAATCCGCTGGTCTTGGTGACCGGCACTGCATTTGCGGCGAAAACGGTGAAGGACGTGATGGATCTCGCGCGGGCCAAGCCCGATGCCCTGACCTTTGCCTCCAGCGGCACCGGCAGCTCCCCGCACATGAGCGCGGAACTGTTCAAGCTGATGACCGGCCTCAAAATCACCCACGTGCCGTATAAAGGCAGCACCGCCGCGCATCCCGACCTCATCGCCGGCCGCGTCAACATCATGTTCGACACCGTCATTGCCACGCTGCCGCACATCAAGGGTGGCCGCCTGCGCGCGCTGGGCGTGACCTCGAAGGCGCGCTCCAACGAGCTGCCCGAGGTGCCACCCATCGCCGACAGCGTGCCCGGCTACGAATCGACATCGTGGGGCGTGCTGATGGGCCCGGCCAAAATCCCGGCGCCGGTGATGGCGACGCTGAACAAGGAGGCGGTGCGCGTGATCGGCCTGCCCGACATCCGCGAGCGTCTGGCCCGCCTCGGCTCGGTGCCGGTGGCGAACAGCCCGGACGAGGCGCGGCAGTTCATCCGCAGCGAACTCGAGAAATGGACCAGGACCGTGAAGGCTGCCGGCATCACCGCGGCGAACTGAGGCGCGCGGCATTCGATCAAACAGGGTGACCGACCGCGGGCACACGCGGCGGCGTTGACTGACGAGGAGGAACGGAAATGTGGATCGGGATGCGTGTTATTGCACTGGCCGCGCTGCTGCTGCCGGGCGTGGTGTTCGCACAGAACTTTCCCGGCGGCAAGCCGGTGCGCATTTTTGTCGGCTTCTCACCCGGCGGCGGTGTCGACACCACCGCGCGGATGATGGCGCAGGCCTTCAGCGAGCTGTGGGGCAGCCCGGTGCTGGTGGAGAACCGGCCCGGCGCGGCCGGCAACCTCGCCAACGAGCTGACCGTGAAGGCGCCGCCCGACGGCACCACCATGGTCCTGTGCAACATCGGCTCGCATGCGATCACGCCCGCGCGCTTTGCCAGGAAGCTCAGCTATGACCCGATCGGCGATTTCGCCTTTCCGCTGATGATCGGCGGCGTGCCCAACGTGTTCATGGTGCATCCCTCGATGCCGGTGCGCAGCCTGCAGCAGTACATCGACTTCGCGCGCAAGGCGCCGGGCAAGCTCAACTTCGGTTCTTCCGGCGTCGGCGCTTCACCCCACCTGTCGATCGAGCTGTGGAAGATGATGAGCAAGATCAACATCGTCCACGTCCCGTACAAGGGGGCCTCGCAGGCGCTCACCGACGTGATCAGCGGCCACATCGAATCCTCGGTGGGCAATCTCGCCGGCGCGCCGCTGGCGGCGATCAAGGCCGGCCGGGTGCGGGCGCTGGCGGTGACCTCGGGCGTGCGCAGCCCCCAGCTGCCGCAGGTGCCCACCTTCGCCGAGGCCGGGGTGCCGGGCTACGATGTCACCGGCTGGTACGGGCTGTGCACGCAGAGCAAGGTGCCGCAGCCGGTGCTCACCCGCATCAACGCCGACGGCAACAAGATACTCGCCGGCCCGATGAAGCAGCGGCTTGAGGACCAGGGCGTGACGGTGCAGACGGCCACACCCGAGCAGTTCATGGCCCACGTCAGGACCGAGATCGCGAAATGGACCAAGGTGGTCGCCGATGCCAAGCTCGAAGGCGACTGACATGAACTTCCCGCAAGCCACCAGGAGTAAAGCGACATGAACGATGGCGCCCCGGCCCACCTCAGTCCCGAAACCGTGCTCGCGCAGCTGAAAAAGCATGGCGTCACCCACGTGGTGTGGCTGCCTGACAGCGAGACCAACTGGCTTTACCTGCTGATGAAGGCCGAACCTTCGCTGACGCTGGTGCCGGTGCCGCGCGAGGGAATGGCCTGCTCGATCGCCGCGGGGCTCGCCGCCGGCGGGAAGGTGCCGGTGATCCTGGTGCAGAACACCGGGCTGATGGAGTCCGGCGACTCCATCCGCGGCTGGCTCTTCGGGCTGGAAATCCCGGTGGTGTACATGGTCGGCATGCGCGGCTGGAACCGCCACGGCCCGCCCACTGCGGACACGGCCTCGGTGTACACCGAACCCTTCCTCAACGCCTTCCGCATCAACTATTACCTGGTCGAGAGTGACGCCGATGTGTCGCGCATCAGCCATGCTTTCGAGGAAGCGAAACGCAGCAAAAGGCCGGTTGCCGTGCTGGTCGGCGATGAATACCACGGCTTCAACAAATGACGGGGTTGCACAGATGATCGATACCGCAGCAATGCTCAAGGCCTTCAATGCCCATCGCGGCGACGCCATCGTGGTGCCCGGGCGCGGCGGCAGGCACTGGGTGCACATCAGCGGCGAACCCCACCTCGACCTGCCGATGGGCGATCCGGCGATGGGCGGCCATTCCGGCTTTGCCTTCGGCCTCGCGCTGGCGCAGCCGAAGCGCCGCGTGGTGCTGTTCGATTCCGAGGGCGACCTGCAGATGTCGCTCGGCATCCTGCTCACCATCGCGGAACTCAGGCCCGCGAACTTCCACCATTTCCTGCTCGACAACGAGTGTTATGCCACCACCGGCGGCCAGCCGGTGCCGAACGCGAAGAACGTGGACTATGCGATGATGGCGAGGGCCGCGGGTTATCCGCGCACCTATGCCTTCAGCGAGCTGGACAAGGTGAGCGCGGCTCTGCCCGAAATCCTCGGTCAGCCCGGGCCCGTGTTCGTTGCGATGAAGGTCAACCCGGACATCGAGAACAAGCCGATCGGTGACCGCGTGCGCTGGCGCACCCGCGGCTGGACCCAGGTCATCGCAGACCTGCAGCGAAAAATCGGCATCGCCGCCTGAAAGGAAAATCATGGACGCAGCAACCGCGCGCATGCTGTCGCGCTACAAGCAGTGGTCAAACCGCGTGATGTTTGAATCCCTGGCCGGTCTGCCGGAGGACGAGGTGGTCAAGCCGCGCCAGACCCTGTTCAAGAACATGGTGCACACGCTCAACCACAACTACGTGATTGACCGCATCTGGCAGGCGCACCTCGAAGGCCGCGACCACGGTTACGAGGCGCGCAATACCAAGGACCATCCGCCGCTGGCGGAACTGGCGCGGCTGCAAGCCGACGTGGACGGCTGGTATGTCACCTGGGCCGATGCCCAGAGCGACGACAGCCTGCGCGAAACCGTGCACTACACGCTGATCGGCGGCAACCGCGGGGCGATGAGCCGCGGCGAAATCCTGCTCCACCTGGCGATGCACGCCAACTACCACCGCGGTTTCGTGTCGGACATGATGTACGCCGTGCCCGGCCAGCGTCCGCCGACCATGGACCTGCCGGTCTTCATGCGCGAGGGCCGCGGCGGTTTGCCCGCATAAACAGGACCTTGGCGCGGGGTTTGACCGCGGCTTTGGCGCGGGCGCAGGATGAATGCGGCGATGGCGCCTGGCGCCCCGCCGGAGTCGTTGTGGTGTTCCCGACATCTCTGCACGGAGGTGCATCATGGCCGAACGCACGATACGCGACATCATCCAGGGTCAGGAACTGCTGACCGCCCCTCCCGCAATGACCGTGGCCGAAGCCGCCCGCCAGATGCGCCAGCGCAACGTCGGCGCGATGATGGTGGTCGACGGCGGCCGGCTTGCGGGCATCTTCACCGAGCGCGATGCGCTGTTCCGCGTGGTTGCCGCCGGCCTCGACAGCGGCAGCACCACGCTGGCGACGGTGATGACCGCCAATCCGGTCAGCATCACCGCAGAGCATCCCTTTGCCGACGCGCTGGCGATGATGCACGAGGGCCGCTTCCGCCACCTGCCGGTGACCGAACAGGGACGCCCGGTCGGCATGATCTCGGTGCGCGACGCGCTCGGCCCCGAACTCGAATCCTTCGTCTACGAACTGCTGCGCGAGGAGCAGGTCAGCCAGATACTGGCCTAGCAGTCTGTTGCAAAAGTGATGCGCGAGCGCGTTGGGAGCGAAGCGACCCAGCGCACACGCGTGCAAGTCATTGCTGTAATGAGCGTCGAAAAACCTTTCGCGCTAGCGAATAGCAGCAAAATCGGGAGTTTCAGCAAACTGCCTAGCTTCGGCTGCGGCCCGAGGCGATCAGGCAGTACAGCGTCACCGCCGAAGGCAGCACCAGTGCCGCGAAGGCGATGCCGTAGTCACGGGTCATCGCGTAGATGTTGGCGAACAGGATCGGCCCGGCGAACTTGCCGACGTTGGTGATGACCAGCGAGCCGCTGATCGACAGGCTGACTTCACCGGGCGGCGAGCGCCGGCCCACCTCGGCCAGTATCGCGCCGGGCCAGCAGCCCGAAGTCGCCCCCAGCAGCCCGAACCACAGATACACCAGCAGCAGCGGTGTCTGCGGGTCCAGCGCGAGCCCGCACAGCGCGCACAGCACCATCAGGCCCGCGTTCCACGCCAGCACGCGCGCGGTATCGCCGATGCGGTCGGTGATCCAGCCGATCAGGATACGGCCCGCGGCGCTGGCGA
>JAJTHX010000038.1 GCA_021300125.1 Betaproteobacteria bacterium
CAAGGCCACCGGCGCCACGGTCAGCGTGGCGCTGGTCGGCGCCTATGACCTGCTCGCCGCGATGCGTGAAGCGGTCGCCGCCGGCATCAAAATGATCGTCACCCCGACCGAAGGCATGCCGGTGCACGATGCGCTGCAGGCCAAGCGCCTGACGCAGGAAGCCGGCGTGCTGTGGATCGGCGGCTCAACACCGGGCATGGCCGTGGCCGAAGTCGCCAAGCTGGGCTTCCTGCCCGATGTCTCGCTCAAATCCGGGCCGCTGGGCCTGATGTCGAAATCCGGCACCCTGTCCTACGAATCCGGTTACCGGCTGGCGCTGCGCGGCATCGGCACCTCGGTGTGGATCGGAGTCGGCGGGGATCCGGTCAAGGGCCTGCGCTATTCCGACCTGGTGCCCTTCTACGCACAGGATGCGCAGACCAGGGCCCTGCTCATCATCGGCGAGATCGGCGGCCGCGACGAGGAGGATTTCGCCGAGGCGGTGAAGGCACAACATTTCACCAAGCCCGTGTCCGCACTGATTGCCGGCCGCACCGCGCCCGAGGGTGTTGCGATGGGCCACGCCGGCGCACTGACCTATGGCTCGCACGGCGGTTACGCCGCCAAACGCGCGGCACTTGAAGCGGCCGGGGTGACAGTCTACGACAGCCTCAACGCCATGGTCGAGGGCATCGCCGAGCGCCTGCGCTGAGGCGCGAGGTTCAGCGGGAGCAAGCTCAGAAAATGTCGAGGTCGAGGAAGCCGTCCGGGCCGAATTCGCCCAGGATGTGCTTGCCTACCAGTTCCTTCAGCGTCTCCGTGGTGCCGCCGCCAAGGCTGCCGTAACGCGCGCCGCGGTAGAAGCGCGACACCGGGAACTCGTCGGTGAAACCGTAGCCGCCGTGGACCTGGATCGCCTCGCTGGTGACGCGCAGCGACATCTCGTTGACGGTGATCTTGGCGATCGCCGACATGTAAGGATCCGGGAAGGGATTGGCGGTGGCGCAGGCGCGGTAGAGTATGGAACGGCTGGCCTCGATGTCGCGGTACATCTCCGCGAGCTTGTGGCGGATCGCCTGGAATTCGCCGATGGAGCGGCCGAAGGCGCTGCGGTCGCGGGTGTATTTCACCGCCTCCTCGAAGGCGCCCTCCGCCAGCCCCAGCGAGATGCTGGGATTCAGGCAGCGCTGGGTGTTGAAGGCCTTGAGCAACTTGCGGAAACCGTCCTCGCGGATGATGAGGTTCTCCAGCGGCAGCTCGCAGTTGTCGAAGCGCACCTCGGCGAGGTTCTCGCCGCCCATGGTGTGGTAACGGGCTGTGCACTCGAAACCGGGGGTGCCGCGCTCGATCAGCACGCAACCGATGCCTTCGCGTCCAGGACGGCGGTCGATGCGGCTGAACACGACAAAGGCCTGCGCTTCGTCAACGCGGCTGATCAGGGTCTTCACACCGTTGAGGACCAGGCGGTCGCCCTTGATGTCGGCATTGGTGCGGTAGTTGGCGACATCGGTGCCGGCATGCGGCTCGGTCATGCAGATGGCGAGGATCGCCTCGCCGGTGCAGACCTTGGGCAGCAGCGCGCGGCGGATGTGGTCCGGGGCGTAAGTGGAAATGATGCGCGCCTGCACGCCGACCTCGCCCAGCACCGCCATCGCGGTGACGTAGCAGCCCTTGGCAATTTCCTCAAGCACCAGCGCGGTATCGAGCACCGGCAGATCGAGGCCGCCGTACTCCTCGGGAATGGCCATGCCGAGCACGCCGATGCCGGCAAGCTCGCGGAGGTTATCCCACGGAAAGGTGCCATCCATGTACTTGAGCGCGCGGGGCTTGAATTTCTCCTGCGTCAGCGCGCGCACGGTGGCCACCATGCTTTTCTGTTCTTCGCTCAGCCTGAATTCGATTGACACGACCTGCTCCTGATTGCGGGGAATGCGGATGATACCGGGGCCGGTGCGGCTGTGGCGCCGGTGTCCGGGAGTTGGACGCGGCGCGGCCCGGGTTTCCGGAAAAAACACAGCCCGCCGGAGCGCGGCGGGCTGTGTGCGGCACGGCGGCGCGGGCCGCCGCGGCCCTGGATTCCTCAGCTCGACCAGTTCGGCGACTGCGGCAGGCGCTTCACCACCTTGACCCGCTGCACAGTGTCGCCGGCAAGGTGGGTCCAGATCATCCCGTCGCGCACCAGCTTGTCGACACGGGCGTGCATCATGCAGCCCTCGGGACCGTGGATTTCCATGTTGGCGCGGGTCACGCGCTGCACGACCTCCTGCGAGTAGTTCATCACCAGCACGTTGTTGCCGAGGTCGGGCAGCTTGCGGTCGCGCTCCCAGGCCGTGCGCAGCACGAAGGAACGCAGCGCCTCGGTCAGCACGTACATCTCGTTCAGGCGCAGCTGCACCATCTGGTGGTCGATCAGCAGCTTGCCGGCGCGCTTGTGGTTGCGCGCGAACTGCATCGCCATGCCGACGGCATCGTCGCAGATGCCCAGCGCATTGGCGGCGAGCTCGATGTCGCCGAACTCGGACTTGTCATTGGCACGCGCCTTGACGCCGCCATTGACCTCGCCCATGACATGGCTCTTGTGGATGCGGCAGTCTTCGAAAATCAGCTCGCCGTTCTGGTAGAAGCGCCAGCCGCGCTTGTTGAACACCTTGCCGATGCGGAAGCCCGGGGTGTCCTTGGGGATGATGAACATCGTGGTGCCCTGGCGGATGCTGACGTCGGGGTTGGTGCGCGCATCCACGAAGAACAGCTTGGCCACGCTGCCGTTGGCGATGAACATCTTGCTGCCGTTGAGCACCCAGTGGTCGCCATCGGGTTCGGCGCGCAGTTTCCAGCCGGCCTTGGGATCGTTTTCCGGCGGCATCCGGTTGTCGGAACCGGCATTGGCCTCGGTGCCGCCCTTGCCGAGCAGGAAGGTGTCGTCGGTCATGAAAGGCTTGAGGAAGCGCTCCTTCTGGTCTTCCGTGCAGGAGGCGGCCACGAGGTGGCTCCACTTCCAGCACTGGCTGAAGGTTTTGGACACCGAGCTGTCGCCGCGCGCGAGCTCGGCCATGACCACGGCCTGGGTTACGAAGTCGGCTTCGTGGCCACCCCACTCCTTGGGCACGGCCAGGGTACGGAAGCCCAGCTTCGAGCCCTTTTCAATGATGTTCCAGTCAAAGGTGGCCTTGGGGTCGGCGATCTGGTCGCGCGCGACCGACATCGGCCGCACCTCTTCCTCGGCGAACTTGCGCGCTTCCATCTGCCAGTGCCGCTGCTCTTCGTTCAGTGCGAAATCCATGTCGTTATCCTGGGTAGTGACGGTTTCGGGAAGTGGTTGCGCCGCTCAGCGCTTGAAGCCGGCCAGCGTCTCGGCCAGCACCAGCGGCGTGGTCAGGTCGCAGTCGGCGGAATGCTTGAGCACCAGCGTGTCGTGCACGTATTTCTGCAGCGGCATGTCGCGCATCACGCCCATCGCGCCGAAACATTCGGCGGATTCGAGCGTGGCGTGGTGCAGCGCGTGACCGGCAAAGTTGCGCGCCACCACCGGCCACGGCAGGTCGCTGACACTGCCCTGCTGCGCGGCCTCGGGGTGGTCGGAGATCCACGCGGCCTTGTGCACCAGCGCGCGTGCAGCCTCGATCTGCATCGCCACGTCTGCGAGCTTCATGCCGATGGCCTGGTGCTCGACGATGTAGCGGCCGCCCTGCCAGCGGATCTTGGCGTATTCGATCGCGGCCTCGTGCGCGGCCTGGGCCACGCCGACGTTGATCGCGGCCAGTTGCACGGTGCGGCGGGCAAAAAACTCGTCCTGCAGCAGGCGCAGGGCGGCATCGGCTGCAATCACGTCGTTATCGCCAACGCGGCAGCCTTCGAAGGCCACCGGCCCGCAGGCGCCGTGGTGCCAGCGGGTGCGTTCGCCGTCGCCGCCAAAGGCCGGCAGCGCGTCGCTGACCGACAGACCTTTTGCGTCGCGCGGCACGATCAGCGTGACCACGCCGCTGTCGGCCTTGGCCTGAACAATAAAGAGTTTGGCCAGCGGCGCATTGGCGACAAAGGGTGCGAGGCCGTCGATGATCCAGCCTTTGCCGTCGCGTTTGGCGCTGAGGTCGGGGGCGCCCACTGGCTCATCATCATCGGGCAGTGTACCGTGGTAGCTCCAGCCACGTTCCTGCTGGGCATCGCGTGCCACCAGCGCGAGATGGAAATCGGGGTCTTCGGCAAAGCTCCCAAGCCAGCGCCCGCGCTGCTCATCGGACATCGCGCCGGCATGGCACTGCCGCGCGATCAGCGCGGTCTCGCCCAGCACCACGGCGAGGTCGACGTCGCCCGCAGCGATCTCTTCCAGCAGCAGGCAGGTGGTCAGCGCATCAGCGCCGGCGCCGCCGGCCTCTTCCGGCAGCGGCAACGCGCGCAGG
>JAJTHX010000181.1 GCA_021300125.1 Betaproteobacteria bacterium
ACTGCAGCTCGGACTTGAGGATGTTGATCTGCTGCGTGCGAGCCGCATCCCCCTGCGGGTGCGCGCCGGCCGCGCTGCCGGCGCTGCGCTGCGCACCGATTTCCGCGATCTGCCCATTGATTCGAACAGCGTGGACCTGATGCTGCTGCCGCATACGCTGGATTTTTCGGAGCACCCGCACCAGATCGTGCGCGAGGTCGCGCGCGCGCTGAGGCCCGAAGGCCACGCAGTGATCTCCGGATTCAACCCGCTGAGCCTGTGGGGATTACGCCACCGCGTCGGCCGCAGCCCGGATTTTCCATGGCAGGGACGCTTCATCCACCTCGCGCGCATCAAGGACTGGTTCGCGCTGCTGGGCCTGGAGATCGTTGCCGGTTCCATGGCCTGCTACGCACCGCCCTGCAGCGAACAGAAATGGCTGGACCGTTTTGCCTTCATGGAAAAAGCCGGGGACCGCTGGTGGCCGATTGCGGGGGGCGTGTTCTTCATGCAGGCGGTCAAGCGGGTGCGCGGCATCCGCCTGATCATGCCCAAGTGGAGCGACCGCGTGGCACCCAAGAAAAACCTCGCACCGGTACCGGAGAGGGTGCGTGACGAAGAGGCCGCCGCCGCGCGGGTGCGCGTACGGTGAGCGCCAAGACGGATTCAGGCTGCATCGAGATCTATACCGACGGCGCCTGCAAGGGCAATCCGGGCATCGGAGGCTGGGGGGTGCTGCTCAGGAGCGGCGTGCACGAACGCGAGCTTTTCGGCGGTGAGGCGATGACCACCAACAACCGCATGGAGCTGATTGCCGTGATCCGCGCGCTTGAGGCGCTGAGGCGTTCCAGCGAGGTGCGCCTGCACACCGACTCCAAGTATGTCCAGCAGGGCATCACCGAGTGGATACACAGCTGGAAAAAGCGCGGCTGGAAAACGGCCGATAAAAAGCCGGTGAAGAACGAGGACCTGTGGCGCCGCCTTGATGAGCTCGCGGCGCAGCACCGGGTGCAATGGCTCTGGGTCAAGGGACACAACGGTCACGACGGCAACGAGCGCGCCGATACGCTGGCCAATCGCGGCGTGGACAGCGTACTGCAGAAGGGGGCTTGATGGTGCCAAGACAGATCATCCTCGACACCGAAACCACCGGCCTTGAACCGCGGCTGGGCCATCGCATCATCGAGATTGCCGGTGTTGAGCTGGTCAACCGCAGGCTCACCGGCCGGCACTTCCACCGCTATGTCAATCCCGGTCGCGACAGCGACGAGGGTGCGCTGCAAGTGCACGGGCTGACTACCGAGTTCCTCAGCGACAAGCCGCGCTTCGCCGAAATCGTCGACGAACTGCTGGAGTACATCAGGGGTGCGGAGCTGATCATCCACAACGCCCCGTTCGATGTGGGCTTCATCGATCACGAGCTGGCGCTGTTGCGGCGCAAGCCGCTGGCGACGCATTGTCCCGTGGTCGTCGATACCCTGCGCATGGCGAAGGATCTGCATCCGGGCAAGCGCAACAGCCTTGATGCCCTGTGTGAACGCTACCAGGTCGACAATTCAGGGCGCACGCTGCACGGCGCGCTGCTCGATGCCGAACTTCTGGCGGATGTCTATCTGGCGATGACCCGCGGCCAGGACAGCCTGATCGGCGAGATCGAGGTCGTGCGCACCGAGCAGCGTGCGGCGGCTTTCGAGCGCGGCAGCCTCGAACTCGCGGTGGTCCGCGCCAGCAACGAGGAGCTGGCCGTGCACGAGGCGCAGCTCAACGACATTGACAAGGCGAGCGGCGGATCGCTGTGGCGCCGCGGCGCGGCCTGATCCGGCCTCAGGCGGTCAGTTTCAGCAGCTGCTCGAAGGCATCCGAGAACTGCTTCAGGCCTTCGGCTTGCAGCTGCTCTCCCGCGGCATCGAGGTCGATGCCGAGACCGCGCACGGCGGCCAGCTGGGCGCGGGCGGCATCCAGGTCCTGCGTCAGGGTTTCCTCCGCCCGTCCATGGTCCCGGAAGGCGGCAAGGGTCGCGTCGGGCAGGGTGTTCACGGTATCCGGGCCGATCAGCGACTCGACATACATCACGTCGCTGTAGGCGGGATTCTTGGTGCCGGTGCTGGCCCACAGCAGCCGCTGGGGATGCATGCCGCGCGCCACCAGGGCGGCGTGGGCGGGCTGTGTGCGGCGCTCGCGGTCTTCGGCGTAGGCAGACCTCGCCATGGCCACCGCTGTTTTGCCGCGCAGGGCCAGGGCGTTGCCGCCGATGCTTTCCAGCTGCCTGTCGATCATCGTATCGACGCGGCTGAGGAACACGCTGGCCACCGACCGCACCGGTCTCGGGTCGCCGCCTGCGGCGACCAGGGCGGAGATGCCGCGCAGCCATGCCGCATGCACGTCGCGGACATGGCGCAGCGAGAACATCAGCGTGACGTTGACCGAGCAGCCCCGGGCAGCCAGTGTTTCGATGGCCTGCAGGCCGGCGGCTGTCGCGGGCACCTTGATCATCAGGTTGTCGCGTGCCACCGCGGCTTTCAGGCGCAGGCCTGCCGACACCGTGGCTTCTGCATCGTGCGCCAGTGCGGGCGAGACTTCCAGGCTGACGTATCCGTCGTCACCGTGCGTGGACCTGTGCAGCGGCGCCAGCAGGTCGCAGGCCCCCTGGATGTCGGCGATGGCGAGCGCCTCGTAGCGCTGCTCGGCGCTCAGTGCGGGATCGGCGCGCAGGCGCTGCAGTTCGTCACGGTAATGCGGGCTTTCGCTGATCGCCTTGAAAAAGATGCTCGGATTGGAGGTCACGCCGGCGATGCGGTCGTCTCGGATCAGTGCCTGAAGCGTACCTTCACGCAGCAGCGTGCGCGAGAGGTTGTCGAGCCAGATGCGCTGGCCCAGGGCATGCAGGCGCAGCAGCGGATTGAGTCTGGGCATGTTCATGGGTTCTGTAGTTTCGGTTCTCAGCGGCGCGGAATGCGCCGTGCCAGGTCGGCGGCGACGGTGGTGATCAGGCGGCGAGAAATGCTGACGCTGGGCGGCAGGCCGGGCAGGGCTTCGGCATCGAACCATGCCGCTTCCTCGATCTCGACGCCGTCCGGCCGCAGCTCACCGCCGGCATACTCGGCGGTGAAGGCGACCATCAGGGAGTGCGGGAACGGCCAGGGCTGGCTACCGAAGTAACGCAGTTCGCCCACTTCGACGCCGACCTCCTCGCGGGTCTCGCGCGCCACCGTGTCTTCCAGCATTTCGCCGGGCTCGACGAAGCCTGCGATCGCCGAATAGCGGCCGGGTACCCACTCGGCTTTTCGTGCAAGCAGCAGTTCGCGGCCGCGGGTGACCAGCACCATCACCGCCGGAGACACCGGCGGGTAGCTGGTGAAGCGGCAGGCCGGGCAGGCGCGTGCGCGCTCGTCGCCGCGTGCGCGCATCTGCGTGCCGCAGCGGCTGCAGAACTGGTTGTCGCGTTCCCAGTTCAGGATCTGCAGCGCGCGGCCCGAAAGCGCCGCGGTGGTGCCGTCGACCCGCGCGAACATCTCG
>JAJTHX010000115.1 GCA_021300125.1 Betaproteobacteria bacterium
GTTCATCACCGGTTTTTATGCGCTCGCCGCGATGTCCTTTGTGCTCGGCCTGGGCCTTGGCTGCGGCAGTCCGCTGTCGATGCTGCTGGCCTACAACCGTGCCCCCGAGGGCCGTAGCGGCGAGGCCATGGGCCTGCGCCAGATGGTGAACAAGGGCACCGAGGTGATGGTGCCGTTCGTCTTCGGCACCCTGTCCGCGGCCTTCGGCATGGTGCCGGTGTTCTGGCTGGACGCTGTGCTGCTTGGGGTGGCGGCCGCGCTGCTGCGGGGCGATCATCGCGACCGTCAGCGAGCCGAAAAAAATAATAAATAAAATCAATTATTTAAGTAATTTCGGTGCTGCAGGCCAGCGCCGGCGTGCGACAATCCAAGCTATCGTTCCGCAGGGACGCGACACTGTGACCGGCGCATGAACCTGGAACTTGTGTTGGAACATCTGAAGCAGGCGGGCTCTCCGCTGGTGCCTGCCATGTTCGCTGCGCTGGCCCTGCTGTTCTGGGTGCTGCGTCCGGTCGATCGCGACGCGCTGCGGCACACCGCCCAGTTCTATGCGCTGGCGCTGGCCGGGCAGATTGCGATGGCCCTGCTGGATGGCCTGGATCTCGGCGTGGCCGGTGATGTGCTGCGCGAGCTGTTTGTGATCATGGCCGGCATCGCGGTGATCCGCCTGTGGGGGCTCGTGTTGTTCCGGCTGCTGCTGCCCGCGCTGCGTATGCACCCGCCGCGCATCCTAGAGGACGTGCTGGTCATCGTCGGCTATGTCGCCTGGGGCATGATCCGCCTGCGCTACGCCGGCCTCGACATGTCGCAGATCGTGACCACCTCTGCCGTGATCACCGCGGTGATCGCATTCTCGATGCAGGACACGCTCGGCAACATCCTCGGCGGCCTGGCCATCCAGCTCGATGACTCGCTGCGCGTGGGCGACTGGATCCGGGTGGACGAGGTCAGCGGGCGTGTCACCGACATCCGCTGGCGCTCGGTCTCGCTGGAAACCAACAACTGGGAAACCGTGGTCATCCCCAACGCCCAGCTGATGAAAAGCAAATTCACCGTACTCGCCCAGCGCGAGGGACGTCCCGCGCTGGCGCGGCGATGGATCTGGTTCGATGTCGATTATTCGGCGCCGCCGTCAAAGGTGATCGCCGAGGTGCTGGACGCGCTGCAACGCTCGACCATCCCGCATGTCGCAGCGGATCCGGCGCCGCAGTGCCTGCTGATGGCGCTGGAAGCCGGCCGCGCGCGTTACGCGCTGCGATACTGGCTTGATGACCTCGCGCGCGACGACGCAACCGACGCCGGGGTCAGGTTGCACCTGCTCGCGGGCCTGCAACGCGCCGGCCTGGCCATCGCCGCGCCGCAATACTCGGTGCACATGCTCAAGGAGGGTGAGAAACAGCAGGAGGCAGGGCATCTGCACGAGATCGAGCGCAGGCTGCAGGCGCTGCGCCGTGTTGACATCTTCGCCCACCTCCAGCCTGGCGAACTGCGGCGGGTGGCCGAGCGTCTGGTCGAAGCCCCGTTCGCGCCGGGGGAGGTGATGACGCGCCAGGGGGCCGAGGCACACTGGCTGTACCTGCTCGTCGAGGGCGAGGCCGAGGTGGTGTTCGAAGATGCATCGGGGCGGCATCCGGTATCAAAGCTGGCCGCGGGCACGGTGTTCGGCGAGCGCGGCATGATGCTGGGCGAACGGCGCAGTGCAACGGTCACGGCGCTGGGTGATACCCGCTGCTACCGCCTCGACCGCGCCGCCTTCGAGGACATCATCCGGTCGAGGCCGCAGATGGCTGAAGACATTTCGCGCATCCTCGCGGCACGGGAAATGGAGCTGAGGACCCTGCGCGAAGCCCTCGATGCCGAAGTTCACGCGCACGAGCTGAAGCGCCGCCATGGTGAAATCCTCGACCGCATCCGCGAATTCTTTTCGCTCAACTGATGACCTGATGACCGGCACCAAGCCGGAGGAGTGAGCATGCTGGGCAAGCGTTTGGTGATCGCAATGCTGGTGGTCTGTGCCGCGCTGCCTGCGGCCCTGCAGGCGCAGGCCCTGCCTTTGGCAGGCACCGAGACCGTGAAGTTTCCGAGTGCCGACGGCCGCACCGAGCTGACCGGTTATGTCTTCCGGCCGCAGGCGCCCGGCCGTTATCCCGCGGTGGTGATGATGCATGGGCGGGCGGGTTCCTATTCGTCGCTCAAGCGCGGCCAGTACGACGCGGACGCGCTGACCATGCGGCACCGGATGTGGGGGCGCTACTGGGCCGAGCGCGGCTATGTGGCCATCCACGTTGACAGCTTCGGGCCGCGCGGCTACCCCGAGGGTTTCGCCAAACATTCCTACAGCAACCGGCCGGCCGATGTCAGCGAAATCTCGGTGCGTCCGCTCGATGCCTACGGCGCGCTCGCCTACCTGCGTTCGCGCGCCGATGTCTTGCCCGACCGCATCGGCCTCCAGGGCTGGTCCAATGGCGGCATGGCCGTGCTCTCGACCATGGGCCCGCGTCCGCCGGGACTGACGGACCCCTTTCGGGCCAACGGTTTTCGCGCCGCGATGGCGCATTACCCGGGCTGCCGCACCCAGGCCTCGGAATCCGGCTACAGACCCTACGCGCCGCTGCTGCTTTCGGTGGCCGAGCACGATGACGAGGTGTCGCCGACGGTGTGCCGCAGCTTCGCCGAGACGCTGCGCGGCCGCGGCGCCGATCTCGAGTTTTATTGGTACGACGGCGCGCATCATTCCTACGATGACCCCGGCAAGACCAAACAGAGCCATGCGCCCAACCGCATCGCCCTCGAAGACACGCTCAGACGCGCCGAAGCCTTTTTCTCGAAGCATCTCAAGCCCTGAGCGGTGACGGGCAGTCCTTGCGGTATCATTCGCGCCCATGAAAACGACTTTTCTCGATTTCGAGCAGCCGATCGCCGACCTCGAAAGAA
>JAJTHX010000019.1 GCA_021300125.1 Betaproteobacteria bacterium
CACTGCACGATCGCCCGCGCATCCTCTTCCTTGACATGCGCACTGGGCGGCATCGGCACCGAACCCCAGACACCGGACCCGCCGGAACGGATTTTCTTGACCAGCATGGCCTCTGCACCCTTGTCGTTGCGGTATTTGGCCGCGATATCCTTGAAGCTGGGGCCGATGTTCTTGCGGTCGGTGGCGTGGCAGGTCATGCAGCCGCTGGACGAGACGAGTTTTTCGTTGGCATAGGCTTGGCCGGTGGCGAGCAGGCCGGTGAGGGCGAAGGCTAGGGCTGCAGTTTTCATCAGGACTCCGGATGGGGGCGTCAAAAGTCGCGATTGTAGCCGAAGCCAGTCCGGCTCCGGCGGATGCCGGTGGCTGCACCGGACCCGCGATGACGATATAACTATTTGATTTAATTGATAATTTTATTTGTGGCAGACCATGATCCGGCTGCGGCCCTGGCGCACTGGCCAGGGCCGGGACACCGGCCTCAGTCGGTGACCGCGCCCTTGCTCGCGCTGGACACCTGGCGCGTGAACTTGGCCAGCACGCCGCGGGTGTAGCGCGGCTTGGGCTGTTTCCATTTCTTTTTCCTCGCCGACAGCTCCTTCGCCGGCACATTGAGCTGGATCAGCCGCTTGTGGGCATCAATGGTGATCGAATCGCCATTTTTGACCAGCGCGATCGGGCCACCCTCGAAGGCTTCCGGCGCCACATGCCCAACGACCATGCCCCAGGTGCCGCCGGAGAAGCGGCCGTCGGTGATCAGCCCCACCGATTCACCGAGGCCCTGGCCGATCAAGGCGCCGGTCGGCGCGAGCATCTCCTGCATGCCGGGCCCGCCCTTGGGGCCCTCGTAGCGGATCACCACCACATCACCGGCCTTGATCTTTTTCGCCATGATCGCCTTCATGCAGGCGGCTTCGGAGTCAAACACGCGCGCGGGTCCGGTGATCTTCGGCGACTTGAGGCCGGTGATCTTGGCAACGCAGCCTTCCGGCGCGAGGTTGCCCTTGAGAATGGCGAGATGACCGTGCCTGTAGAGCGGGTTCGACCACGGCCGGATCACGTCCTGGCCGGCGCGCGGGGTGTCGGGCACGTTTTTCAGTTCTTCGGCGAGCGTGCGGCCGGTGATGGTCAGGCAGTCACCGTGGAGCAGGCCCTGCCTGAGCAGCATCTTCAGCACCTGCGGCACGCCGCCGGCGCGATGGAAATCGACTGCGACATAATGGCCCGAGGGTTTCAGGTCGCACAGCACCGGCACCTTCTTTCGCACACGCTCGAAATCGTCAATGGACCATTTCACCTGCGCGGCATGGGCGATCGCAAGGTAGTGCAGCACCGCGTTGGTCGAGCCGCCGGTGGCCATGATCAGCGCGACTGCGTTTTCGATCGACTTGCGGGTGACGATGTCGCGCGGCTTGATGTCCTGCCGGATCGCGTTGACCAGCACGCGCGCGGATTCCGCGGCGGAGTCGGCCTTCTCCGGGTCGGGTGAGGCCATCTGCGAGGAGCCGAGTACGCTCATGCCCAGTGCCTCGAAGGAAGAGGACATCGTGTTCGCGGTGTACATGCCACCGCAGGCCCCGACCGAGGGACAGGCGTTTTTCTCGATGCCGATGAAATCCTCGTCGCTCATCTTGCCTGCGGCGTAGGCGCCGACTGCCTCGAAGGCGCTGACGATGGTCAGGTCCTGGCCCTTCCATTTGCCGGGCTTGATGGTGCCGGCGTAGACGTAGATCGCGGGCACGTTCATGCGCAGGATCGCGATCATGCCGCCGGGCATGTTCTTGTCACACCCGCCGCAGACCAGCACCCCGTCCATCGCCTGGCCATTGACCGCGGTTTCGATGCTGTCGGCAATGACCTCGCGCGACACCAGCGAGTATTTCATCGCCTCGGTGCCCATGCCGATGCCGTCGGTGATGGTCGGCACACCGAACATCTGCGGCATCGCCCCCGCCGACTTCAGCGCCGCAATCGCGCGATCCACCAGCGGCTGGATGCCGGCATTGCAGGGATTCATGGTCGAGTGGCCGTTGGCCACGCCGACGATGGGTTTTTCGAAATCACCGTCACCGAAACCGACGGCGCGCAGCATGGCGCGGTTGGGCGAGCGGGCGACGCCCGCAGTGATCAAATGGCTGCGTCTGTTCAGCGGCATGCAACATTCTCCGGGATGCGTGATGGGCATGAGGCGCCCGCAGGCATGGGCGGGGGCCGCGTATAATCCGGGGCCATTTTATCGTATCCCTCCGCGATTCCTGCCATGTTCGTGCATCCTGAATTCGACCCGGTGGCGCTGCAGCTCGGGCCGCTGACCCTGCGCTGGTACGGCCTGATGTATCTGCTTGGCTTTGCCCTGATCTGGCTCGCCGGCCGCTACCGCATTGGCCGTGCCAGCGACGGCGTGTGGACGCGCGCTGACCTCGACGATGCGCTGTTCTACGGCATTCTCGGCACCATCATCGGCGGACGCCTGGGCTATGTGCTGTTTTACAAGTTTGGCGAGTATGTCTCGGCCCCGTGGAAGGTGTTTTATGTCTGGGAGGGCGGCATGTCCTTCCATGGCGGTTTTCTCGGCGTGGTGATCGCGATGGTCTGGTTTGCGCGCACGCGCCGCCAGGACTGGCTGCGCATCACCGATTTCATCGCGCCGCTGGTGCCGCTTGGGCTGGGTGCCGGCCGCATCGGCAACTTCATCAATGCCGAGCTGTGGGGGCGTCCGACGGACCTGCCGTGGGCGATGGTGTTTCCCAACGTTGACCGCGTCGCGCGGCATCCTTCACAGCTCTACGAATTTGCGCTGGAGGGCGTGGTGCTGTTCGTGCTGCTGTGGTGGTTCAGCATGAAGCCACGCCCGCGCGGTGCCGTGTCGGCGCTGTTCCTGATCGGCTACGGCGTGTTCCGTTTCGGCGTCGAATACACGCGTGAACCCGACAGTTTCCTCGGCGAACTCGCGTTGGGAATGACCATGGGCCAGTGGCTGTCGCTGCCGATGGTAGCGGGCGGCGCCGCCCTGCTTGCCTGGTCGCTGCGCGGCGCACGCCGCCGCTGAGCGGCGCAGGTCAGTTCAGGGTTTTCCCGGCTGCCGGGCCCGGCAGCCGCGCCGCGCGGCGGTCGAGCAGGCGCTGGAAGTTGGCGAGCGAGGCGAGATGCAGGTAGCAGCGCGCGAGCGCGCCGGATTGCGCCAGAGACTTCAGTGTTTCCGCCGGCAGCGCATGCAGTTTTTCTTCCGCCACCCGGTACATGCCGGACAGTGTCAACGGCTGTTCGCCCGCCGGCGCGGCCTGGGCGCTGAAAGGCTCGAACAGCTGCAATTCCGCCAGGCGCCGCGTCATCTCGTCGGTGCGCGCCAGGTCGGCTTCAAATTCGAACAGCAGCCCGCTCTGCGCCTGCCAGGCCGGCAATGGTTCGCCGCTGGTGTCAAACAGTGCAACCCCGTCATCGGCAACGGCCGATTTCTCGACGCAGGCGACCCGCTCGTTCTGCTCCCTGCCGTCCACTGAAACCCGCGTCATGCAGAAGGGATGTCGCCGGACATAGGCCGGCAGATAGCTTGCGGGCTCCCATTGGTCTGCGGCGCCGAGAAACAGGTTCTGTCCCGCTTCGATGCCGAACAGCGCCATCGCCACGAAGCTGCGGCCCTGATCGCCGGAAATGAAGGTGATCGGGTAGTCGCGCTGGGCAAGGGCGAACTCGCTGAAGGACAGCGGCAGCGCCGCCAGCCCGCGCAGGGCGGCCGGCACCACACGGCCTGACTGCAGGCGCACTTTCTGCGTTTTGGTGAGCGGCACGATGTTCTGGTAGCCGTATGGTGGCTTGATGTCCATGGCGGAATTCCGGCGGGGTGTCGCGCGGATTATAGGGTGGTTTCCCCGGGGCAATTTGCCGCAGGGCGGGGGAGCGGGTAGAATGCGCCGCTCTTTTCGGGGTGGTAGCTCAGCTGGGAGAGCGTCGCGTTCGCAATGCGAAGGTCGGGAGTTCGATCCTCCTCCACTCCACCACTATTCAAAAGCCCAACCCTTCTCGGTTGGGCTTTTTCACATCTGTGCTTTCCCCACACTTTGCGGGGATTCCGCCGATTTTGTGTGTGCCACAGGCCGTTTCACACCGGCCAGAAAGCGCCCACCGCCCCGCCAAGTTTGACTCTTTTCTGGTCTCTGTTCTCAAAAAATCGGCCAGAACTTCGCCAGCCGAGCACACGCAGAACCCCTTTCGTGACAGGCGCTTGCCATTGATGTGCTGCATCGGGTTCGACGCATGGACCACTTGCCGCAAAGTCGAACCCGATGACTGCAGGGCAGCGATCGTCAGCCCTTGGGCGGGTGCGAATCGTTGCCGTAGCTCTTGTCGTCGCCGACGCTCTAGCGCAGAGACGGATTGAGCGTGAGCGAGCCCATGTCAAACGCGAGAGTGCCGCGACCTTCGCTCTTGTACTCGCCGCTGGCCCACACCAACAGCCGTGGGGTGGACGCTTGCGCGCCTCTGAAATTGGGTTCGTGGGAGGCGCCCACCCCTAACTCCAGTTGCCAGGGGCGCCTGTCCTTGTCGTTTTCGGCGGGCTGGGCTGGCTGGGCGGCTAACGCCAGCAGAGCGAGGGTCGTGGCCGAACGCACTACGTTCGTCATGGCTTGGCTGCGGCGGAGAGAGCGACGGCCTTGGCGTCCCAACCCCCACCGAGAGCCTTGTTCAACGCGACAAATTGCACGAAGGTCTGTGCACGCGCCTCGACCCACTGCAGCTCGACCTGAGAGCGGCTGCGAACCACGTCGAGCACGCCGAGGAAGTCTGTCAAGCCGCGCTCATAGCGGATACGCGCGAGCGCCAGCGCCTCCAGGTCAGTGGCCAACGCGGCGGCCAACTGTGCCTCACGCTCCTGCGCGCGTTGCAGGCGTAGCGCGGCCTGCTCGACTTCCAGCACCGCGTTGACGGCGGCCGATTCGTAGCTGAGCGCCGCCTGCTCGGCACGGGCGCGCTCGACCGCCGCCGCTGCGGCGAGGTCCGGCGCGTAGAGCGGCGCGCGCAGCGCGGCGGCAAAGTTCCAGGCGGCGCTGGCACCGTTGAAGAAATTGCCCTGCCGGATCGACAGTTGTCCGATCGCGGCGCCAAGCGAGATGCGCGGATATCGGTCGGCCTGCGCCGCGGTCACGCGCGCCAGCGCGGCCTGCCACTGCGACTCTGCGGCGAGCAGGTCGGGCCGGCGCTCCAGCAACGCCGCCGGCAATGCGGCGGGCAGCGCGGGCAACACGGCAGGCAAGGGTTTGAGTGGGGCAAGTTCGGTCAGCAGGGTCTGCGAGTCGCCGCCAACGAGGACACCCAGCCGCCGCACGGCGTTCTGCTCGCGGGCCTGCGCAAGCGGCAGTTCGGCCATCGTGACCAGCACCTGCTGCTCGGTGCGCAGGCGATCAAAGGTGCTGGCCAAGCCTGCCCTTTCGCGCGCAGCGACCAGTTGCTCGATGCCCCGCGCGGCCTCAATTAGCTCGCGCAGCGCCTTCTGCTGCGCCTGCGCGGCGCGCAGCTCAACGTAGATGGCAGCAACCTCACCGGCCACACTGACCGCGACCGCACCGCTTTGCGCGGCGGCGGCCAAGGCGTCAGCGCGGGCGGCCTCCTGTCGGCGCGCGATCGCGCCAAAGACGTCCAGCTCCCAGCTGGCGTCAAAGCCCACGCGCCTCTCGTTGACCGGATTGAACTCAAGCGGTCCGAAGCGACCGTTGTCGCTTTGCCGGTCGCGAGCTGCGTAGCCGCCCAAACTCACCAGGGGCTGCGCGCGGGCATCGACCAAGCCGGCCAGCGCACGGGCCTCCGCTATGCGCGCCGCCGCCGTCCTAAGCTCGCGGTTGGCTGCGATCGCGCGGGTGATCAGCGCGTCAAGCTGCGCATCCTGCAACTGCGACCACCAACGCGCCTGCAGTGCGGCGGCCGGCTCTGCGGCCGGCGCAGCGAGGAGGGGCGGGTCGTATTGGGCAGGCAGCGCAGGTCGCGTGGTGGTGGCAGGCTGCGGCTGGAGGCTGCCACAGGCGGTGAGCAGAAATGCGGCCGCGACAACGAGTAGCGCGTGCCCCGCAATCCACCCCCGTGCATCGACACTGCGTATCCGAGCCATGGTGACGCAGTATTGGCCGGCTGGGCGGCGCTTGTCCCTCTCCCCGACCTCTAAGCCGGAAAAAGAAGGACTTTCAACCCGCTTGGTCCCCAACAAAGGGTGCGCGCACCGAACGAAGGGGGCAAGTCCTTCGCTCACCAGCCATGGCTTTCGTGTCACAACGTTAACCAGTCTTTCCCCCTACCGGCTGAGCCTCGATCATCACGTCCATCTGCTGGCCGACGTAAACCGGCAGCTTCTCGCGCGGGAAGGCAAAGACCACCTGCAAAACGCGCGTGTCGACCCGTTCGGCCGAGTTGCCGGTCAGGCTTCGCTTGGGGATCACGAGCGGCTCGAAACGCACGAACTGCGCCGGAGTGGACAATTCGCTACTGCCGCGCACGTACGCGACCGCCCTCGCCCCGGGCTTGACCCGCCAGGCGTCGTTTTCGTCAACATCCACCCGCACGTGCAGCATGCGCGTGTCGCCAAGCACGAGCAGCGGGCTTGGGCCGTCGGGGCTGGCGAACTCGCCAGCGCGCAGTTTCAGTTGCAGCACCTCACCGGCCATCGGTGCCCGTACCGTGAGTCGGCTTTTCTCGGTGTGCGCGGCGGCGAGTTCGGCCTGCGCCTGCCCCAGTGCGGCTTGCGTGGCCCTCACGCGCGCGCTGGCGGCTTGCACGGCGATCTCGCGGCGAACGACCTCCTCGCGCGACACGGCCCGAGCATCCGGCAGATCACGCACTTTGGTCAGTTGATCCTGCGCCTCACGTTCCAGCGCCTGAAGTTCGGAAATGCGTGCGCGGGCAACCTCGACGGCGGCAGCGCGCGTGGCGATTTCGGCGTCGACCTGCCGCTGGTCGAGGGCAAAGAGCGGCTCGCCCGCCTTGACCTGTTGCCCGGCCTTGACGAACACGCGTTCAACCACGCCCGGCAGCGGTGTGCCGACGGCAATGTTCTCGCTGGCAGCCTCGATCAGCCCGGCCCCGGAGACGACGGAAGGAAACGGCTTGGCCGGCGGCGCGGCTACGGGAGCGGCAACGGGGTAAGACTTGTCGCCGGCGGCGACGATGGCGACCATGGTCAAAAAACCCGTAAGCGCAAGCGCGCCGACGATCATGGTGGACGGGCGGATATTCATCGAGTAACTCCATCAAGTCGTGGGAACCACCTGGAGGTGCGGGTCCCGCCCGCGCTCCAGCTCCTGCCCTGCCGACGTCGGCGAAGCAGGCACTGCGTTGGCGGCTCCGGCCTCAACAGCGACCACGCGGCCGTCGTCCATGCGCGCGATCCGGTCGGCAAAGCCAAAGATCCGCGCGTCGTGGGTGACAACGATCAATGTGCGCCGCGACGCGCGGGTCATGCCGTGCAGGATCTCCATCACGTGGCGGCCGGTTTCGTGGTCCAGAGACGACGTCGGCTCGTCGCACACCACGAGTTGCGGCTCGTGCACCAACGCGCGCGCGATCGCCACCCGCTGCTGCTGGCCCCCGGACAACTGCTCCGGCAAGGCATCCGCGCGGTCAGCCAATTCGACTCGCTCCAGCATCGCTCGGGCGCGCTGAAGCGCCTCGGTCTGCGGCACGTTGCGGATCAGGAGCGGAATCGAGACATTCTCCGCCGCCGTCAGCGCCGGCATCAGATTGAACGCCTGAAATACGAAGCCGATGTGCTCCCCGCGCCAGCGGGTGCGGTCATTGACGGACATCGCGCTGGGGTCGACGCCGAGCACACTGAGAGCGCCATCGGTCTTATCCATGATCCCGGCCAGCACGGAAATGAGCGTCGTTTTTCCGCAACCCGAGGGACCCACCAGCATCAGCAGCTCGCCGGTGCGCACCTCAAGGTCGACGCCGCGCAAAGCGAGCACCGAGGCCTCGCCGCTGCCGAAGCGCTTGGTCAGGCCGGCGACACGAACGGCGGTGGTATCGGTTTCGACCATGCTCAGCTCTTGAACACAACCGCCGGTTCCAGTAGGACCACCCGGCGCAGCGAAAGCAAGGCGGCGATCGCGCTTACGCCAAGGATCGCCATGGCGGTAATCGCCGGGATCTGCCAAGGCATTGAAAACGCGAGCCCCGAACTTTCCATGAGTTTGCCGGTAGCCGCCGCCAAACCCACCCCGATGCAGTAGCCCAGCACCGCGACCACCAGCGCCTGTAACAGCACCATGCCGCCCAGGCGCCCATCGGTCACGCCCATTGCCTTCAAGGCCCCGTAGTGGCGCAGGTTGTCCAGCGTAAAGTTGTAAAAAGTCTGGCCCGCGACGAGCGTACCTATCAGGAAGCCGAGCGCGATGGCCATGCCAAAATTGACGATGATCCCGGTTTCGCTGGCAATGTAATCGCCCGTGCGTTCAATGAATTCTTCGTTGGTCAGCGTCTTCAAGCCGGTGCGCCGCTCGATCGCGGCGCGAACCCGCGCGATATCAGCACCGGGAACGAGCTTGAGCAACACAAACGAAAGCTGATTGCGCTCAGGCGGTACCAGGGTCAATGCGCGCGAGTAGGTCGTGTAGACGACGGGCTCCCAGAAGAACGAGCGTCGACCCTCGTAGCTGCCAGCGATCTGCACTTCATTTTCGTTGACGGTAAAGCGGTCGCCCACGGTCAGCGCGCGGCCACCGCCCTGCTTCATCAACAGCTTTTTGGGCGAGCTGACGGCATCGATAAGCACCGCGCGGTCGTTGCGCAGGTCACGCAACTCGCCCTGCACCATCTGCGGCGGACCACCCATCAGGGTGGCGTCGTCCAGGCCCACCAGGATCAGTGTAATGCGCGTGCCATCGGGCAGCTTGCCCCGTGTGTAGCCTTGGAACAACGGGACCGCCCACTGAACGCCGTCCACACCGCGCGCCAGCTGCGCCACCGTGTCGCGCATCGGCACTGGGTCCTGCGAAAAGCGCACCTGTGGATCCATGAGCCACAGATCGGCCTGAGCCGTGTCGCGGATGAAACCGCCTGTCTGGCGAATAAAGCCGACTAAGATCGACGCCTGCTGAGCGATCAGCAGGGCGGCGAAGGCGATGCCGGCGATCAGACCGAAGTACTTCAACCGATCACCGGTCAGCATTTTCAAAGCGATTTGCAGCATGGGTAATCAGAAGTCGACAGCAAAAAGGCCGCGGGCGCCGAAACACCCACCAAAGACCCGCAGGGGTTGATCGCTACATCTAAATGTATTTAACATTTACATTTGACTACCAAGAAAGAGCCGATGTCAAGAGTTAAAGTCGTAACGCGAAGTGTGCAGGCTCAGGCAGCTTCGACGGCGGGGCGCCGCAGCACCTATCACCACCGTGATCTGCGTCGCGCGCTGATCGACGCGGCGCTCGACTTGACGCTGAAGCAGGGCCCAGGCACCTACAAACTAGCGGACCTGTGCCGCGTGGCGGGTGTGTCGCCCGCAGCACCCTATCGCCACTTCGAGAACCTCGACCAGTTGATCGCGGCAGCGGCGCTCGAAGGATTCGCGCTGCTGGAAGACAAGATTGCGGCGAGCTTTCGCGGAGCCGACTGGCAAGCGCGTCTGAAATCCTGTCTGGGCGACTACCTGGACTTCATCCGCACCCACCCCGGGCACGCGGTGATGATGTTTCATACGCGCGCGCAAACCGTGGCCGAGCCGGACTTCAACCCCACCGCACCACTTGACTTGCCAGCGCCGCGCAACGCCACGGAAGCAGCGGTCTACGACGGTTGGCACGCGGGGAACGCGATCTTTGCACGCTATGCGAAGGGTCTGGCAACGGCCCTGGCCGACTCGCCGCTGGCGCCCGCGCTGGCCACCCACGCGCGCGCCATCGAAACGGCGCTGGCGCTTTTCACCATCATGCACGGCATTGCGGCGCAGTGGCTGGATCGAGCACTGCCCGACGACTGGCTCGACCGAGGTGGCCGCAAGGCGTTTGAGAAGATCGTGCTTCCATGGGCGCTGGGGGTGGCGGCCCAAGTCCAAGCGCAACGCACCGCACCGCCAAGGCCCTAACAGGCTGCTGAAATACTGTTTTCGAGGCCAAAATTATGGCCATCTGAGGGGGCTTGACCTCTTGGGCACCTCAAATAAATCGCTTGTAGCTCGTTTTATGAGGCGGCGCGCTCAAACCCCAAGTGCAACATTTTTTGGAGAAAATGTTGCATGGGAAAAATTTACGATCAATTGAGTATTGAAGAGCGAAGCATAATTCAGCTGCAACTAGAACTGGGGGTGAAGCCATCGGTCATTGCCAGG